>CACJMW010000003.1 GCA_902594655.1 uncultured Pelagibacteraceae bacterium | reverse complement strand
TTGTTGGAGTTACGAGCAACAAAATAGCAGGCAACAATGTGTATGTTGATGAAAAAATTCGATTAAATAGTGTTAAAAGTGTAACTTGGGTAGACGAAGCTTTTATACTTAGGTCGCCGCCAAAAGAATATATAAAAAAAAATAAACCACCAATTGTAGTCAAAGGTAAAGAACATGAAAATCTTTTTAATGAAGAAAGTGATGTTTTAAAAAGGTACGGTGGAAACTTAATTTTTAGCTCTGGAGAAAAAGTTTTTTCATCAATAGACTTATTAAAAAAAGAATTTAATTTATCATCAAATAGTTTTTTAAATAGACCAAAAGATTTTATTAAAAGACATTCGATTAATAATCAAAACTTAAAAAAAATTATTAAAAATTTTACAAAAATAAATATTTGTGTGATTGGTGATTTGATTGTTGACGAATATATTGATTGTGAACCTCTGGGAATGTCTCAAGAAGATCCAACTTTAGTTATTAGCCCATTTCTTAAAAAAAAATTTATTGGTGGAGCTGGAATTGTAGCGGCACATGCATCAAGCCTAGGAGCAAAAGTAGATTTTTATTCTGTAACAGGCAAAGATGAGCTGTGTAAATATTCGAAAAAAAAATTAAAATCACTTAAAGTTAACTCAAAATTGTTTTCAGATATATCTAGATCAACAACATTGAAACAAAAGTACAGAAGTTATGGTAAAACATTACTTAGAGTCAGTAATTTAAATCAAAACTCTATTTCCAAAATTATTCAAAATAAAATTTATAGTTCTATTCATAAAAATCTAAAAAAATATGATCTAATCGTTTTTTCAGATTTCAATTATGGTTGTTTGCCTGAGGATTTGATTAATAGAATTGTAAATCAAGCAAAAAAGTTAAAAATATTTATGGTTGCAGACTGCCAGTCATCTTCACAAATAGGAGATATAACTAAATATAAAAATATGGATTTGTTAACTCCGACTGAAAGGGAAGCTAGGGTAGGAACCAGAAATCAAAATGATGGATTAATTTTTTTAGCAGAAAATTTAAGAAAGAAAACATTAGCAGAAAATATTATACTTAAGTTAGAGAGTGAAGGAATGATAATTCACAAGTTTAAAAATAAAAAATGGGAAAATGATAAGATACAAGCTTTGAACAATTTTCCAAAGGATGTTGCTGGAGCAGGAGATTGTCTCTTAATTACAAGTGCAATGTCTTTAGCTTGTGGAGCAAATATATGGGAAGCAAGCTATTTAGGCTCGATAGCCTCCGCTGTTCAAGTTAGTAAAGTTGGCAATATACCAATTAAAAGAGACGAAATTCTGATTAAGTAGACTATATAATATTTATGAAAGCAATAATTCTAGCTGCGGGATATGGTAGAAGATTATTACCCTTAACAAAATCAACTCCAAAATGTTTGGTAAAAATAAAAGGTGTGCCTCTTTTAAAGATCTGGCTTAAGGAACTAGAAAAGTCAAAAATTAAATCAGTTTTAATAAATACACACTATTTAAATAAAAAAATAGAAAACTTTGTTAAACGAAATAAATTTAATCTTAATATTTATTTAAAACATGAAAAAAAACTATTAGGTACAGCAGGTACTTTAATAAAAAATTTAGATTTTTTTGATAAGGAAGAGGGTTTGTTTTTACATTCAGATAATTATTGTAAAGAACCTATCACCAATCTTTTAAATGAGCACAAAAACCGACCAGCTAACGCTATTATTACAGCTATGACATTTTCAACAAAGGATGTTTCTTCTTGTGGAATATTTAAAATCAATAAAAAAAAGGTTGTTGAAAAGTTTTATGAAAAACCAAAAAAAGATATTTATGGAAATATTGCAAATGCTGCAATTTATGTTTTAAGTAAAAAATTCATAATGTTAGCAAAAAGAAAATTTAAAAACGCAAACAATTTTTCTGAAGATGTTATTCCAAAACTAAATAAAAAAATATATTGTTACCACACTAAAAAAACGTTTTTGGATATCGGTACTTTAGAAAGTTATAAAAAAGTTAAATAATCAATAAAAAATTTTTTTCAGTGCATAAATCAAGCCAATTGAGCTATTAGTACTGGTTAGCTACATGCGTTGCCGCACTTCCACACCCAGCCTATCAACGTGGTGGTCTACCACGGCTCTATGGGAAGAACTAGTTTTGAGGTGAGTTTCCCGCTTAGATGCTTTCAGCAGTTATCTCGTCCGTACTTAGCTACCCGGCACTGCAGCTGGCGCTACAACCGGTCCACCAGTGGTACGTCCATCCCGGTCCTCTCGTACTAGGGACAGCTCCTCTCAATTCTTCTACACGCATAGCAGATAGGGACCGAACTGTCTCACGACGTTCTGAACCCAGCTCACGTACCACTTTAATTGGCGAACAGCCAAACCCTTGGGACCTGCTCCAGCCCCAGGATGTGATGAGCCGACATCGAGGTGCCAAACACTGCCGTCGATATGAGCTCTTGGGCAGTATCAGCCTGTTATCCCCGGCGTACCTTTTATCCGTTGAGCGATGGCCCTTCCACTCAGAACCACCGGATCACTATGACCGTCTTTCGACTCTGCTCGACTTGTCAGTCTCACAGTCAGGCAAGCTTATGCCATTGCACTCTACGAACGATTTCTGACCGTTCTGAGCTTACCTTCGCACGCCTCCGTTACTATTTGGGAGGCGACCGCCCCAGTCAAACTACCCACCATACAATGTCTTGATGCCGGATAACGGCTATCAGTTAGATATCAAGAAAAACAAAAGAGGTATTTCACTGACGACTCCACAAAAGCTGACGCCTTCGCTTCAATGTCTCCCTCCTATGCTAAATATGTTTTTCCTAATACCAATGTAAAGTTGCAGTAAAGGTGCACGGGGTCTTTCCGTCTAACTACGCGAACTCCGCATCTTCACGGAGAATTCAATTTCACTGAGTTGATGTTGGAGACAGCGGAGAAATCGTTACGCCATTCATGCAGGTCGGAACTTACCCGACAAGGAATTTCGCTACCTTAGGACCGTTATAGTTACGGCCGCCGTTTACTGGGGCTTCAGAAATGAGCTTGCACCCATCGCATTAACCTTCCAGCACCGGGCAGGCGTCAGACCCTATACATCCACTTACGTGTTAGCAGAGCCCTGTGTTTTTGATAAACAGTCGCTTCTCCCTGGCTTGTGCCACCCTAAATTGGTTGCCCAAAAAAGGGTCTTCTTTATTCCGAAGTTACAGAAGCATTTTGCCGAGTTCCTTCAACATCATTCTCTCAAGCGCCTAAATATACTCTATTAATCCACCTGTGTCGGTTTAGGGTACGGTCTTATGATGGAGCTATTTCCTGGGACTTTTTCACAGCAAGTTCAATCCATTAAGAACTCACAATTTACAAAATCCGTCACTACCATCTGGTCAAGGAATATTAACCTTGTTTCCATCGACTACGGCTTTCGCCCTCGTCTTAGGGGCCGACTAACTCTGCGCGGATTAACCTTGCGCAGAAACCCTTGGATTTTCGGCGATAGAGTTTTTCACTCTATTAATCGTTACTCATGTCAGCATTCGCACTTCTGATACCTCCAGAGTCCCTCACGGGTACTCCTTTACAGGCTTACAGAACGTTCCGCTACCAGATATAATTTTCGAAAAAATTATAAATCCACAGATTCGGTATATGATTTTAGCCCCGTTACATCTTCGGCGCAGAAACTCTATTAGACCGGTGAGCTGTTACGCTATCTTTAAAGGATGGCTGCTTCTAAGCCAACCTCCCGGCTGTTAAGGAATTTCCACATCCTTTCACACTTAATCATAATTTTGGGACCTTATCTGGTGGTCTGGGCTCTTTCCCTCTCGACCATGGACCTTAGCACCCACAGTCTGTCTGCTGAGGAACAATGTTTAGCATTCGGAGTTTTATTAGGTTTGGTAAGAATCTCTTCCCCCTAGCCCATTTAGTGCTCTACCTCTAAACATTTATTTACTCAACGCACTACCTAAATAGTTTTCGCGGAAAACCAGCTATCTACGAATTTGGTTGGCCTTTCACCCCTTACCACAAGTCATCCAAAGACTTTTCAACGTCAACTGGTTCGGTCCTCCGGCAAGTATTACCTTGCGTTCAACCTGCTCATGGTAAGCTCATTCGTTTTCGGGTCTAATTCATAAAACTAATCGCCCTATTAAGACTCGCTTTCGCTACGCCTACACCTAATGGCTTAAGCTTGCTTTATAAATTAAGTCACTGACCCATTATACAAAAGGTACGCCGTCACTCTAAAAAGAGCTTCGACTGATTGTAGGCATGCAGTTTCAGGTTCTATTTCACTCCCCTAATAGGGGTTCTTTTCACCTTTCCCTTGCGGTACTAGTTCACTATCGGTCACTGAAGAGTATTTAGGCTTAGAGGGTGGTCCCCCTATATTCGAGCAGGATTTCACGTGTCCCGCTTTACTCGAGAAATTTATTAAACTTTACCTTTACAGGACTATCACCTTCTTTGGTTAGCATTTCCAAACTATTCAAGTTTTTTTAATAAATTTACTGGCCTATTCCGCTTTCGCTCGCCACTACTAACGGAATCTCAATTGATTTCTTTTCCTCCGGTTACTTAGATGTTTCAGTTCTCCGGGTTATCTCTTTAAACCTATGTATTCAGTTTAAAGTACCACATAAAGTGGTGGGTTTCCCCATTCGGAAATTCACGGATCAAAGCTTGCATACAGCTCCCCGCAACTTATCGCAGTATACCACGTCCTTCATCGGCTTTCAGTGCCAAGGCATCCGCCACACGCCCTTAAACGCTTGATTTATGCACAGAAAAAAATTCTGTGTTGAATCAAATTTTTTAATTAATGTTCATCTATTCGAACATTACTGATTGTTCATCTATTCGAACAATCGGATATAGATATTGATAATTTAATTAATGTATTCACAAATAAAATAACTGAGTGTTACTGGTGGAGGATAGCGGGATCGAACCGCTGACCTCCTGAATGCAAATCAGGCGCTCTCCCAGCTGAGCTAATCCCCCATATTAAAAACATGGTGGGCCGAGAAAGACTCGAACTTTCGACCCCACCCTTATCAAGGGTGTGCTCTAACCAACTGAGCTACCGGCCCATTCCGGTCAAAGTAACACTTTAACTTTAAGAAGAGAAATGAGGACGGTCAACATTAACCTGTTAATTATTTAGATTAAGAAAAAATCCTTAATCATCCTTAGAAAGGAGGTAATCCAGCCGCAGGTTCCCCTACGGCTACCTTGTTACGACTTCACCCCAGTCGCTGACTATACCGTGGTCAAAGGTTTTAAACTTTGCCTTAAGGTAGAACCAACTCCCATGGTGTGACGGGCGGTGTGTACAAGACCCGGGAACGTATTCACCGCGGCGCGCTGATCCGCGATTACTAGTAATTCCAGCTTCATGTACTCGAGTTGCAGAGTACAATCCGAACTGAGGCATTTTTTTAGGATTTGCTCAATGTCGCCATTTTGCTTCCTATTGTAAATGCCATTGTAGCACGTGTGTAGCCCAACACGTAAGGGCCATGAGGACTTGACGTCATCCCCACCTTCCTCCAGCTTATCACTGGCAGTTCTTTCAGAGTGCCCAACTAAATGATGGCAACTAAAAGTGAGGGTTGCGCTCGTTGCGGGACTTAACCCAACATCTCACGACACGAGCTGACGACAGCCATGCAGCACCTGTGTTTTGTCCGGCCGAACCGAAGACTTTAATCTCTTAAAGTCGCGACAAACATGTCAAGTGTTGGTAAGGTTCTGCGCGTATCTTCGAATTAAACCACATGCTCCACTACTTGTGCGGGTCCCCGTCAATTCATTTGAGTTTTAACCTTGCGGTCGTACTCCCCAGGCGGTGTGTTTAACGCTTTCGCTGCGATACTGAAAAAAAATTCCAACATCTAACACACATCGTTTACGGCATGGACTACGAGGGTATCTAATCCTCTTCGCTACCCATGCTTTCGTTCCTCAGTGTCAGTAATGATCCAGAAAGCTGCCTTCGCAATCGGTATTCTTTCTAATATCTACGAATTTCACCTCTACACTAGAAATTCTGCTTTCCTCTATCATACTCTAGCTAAAAAGTTTTGATGGCAGTTCCAGAGTTAAGCTCTGGGATTTCACCACCAACTTTTTTAACCACCTACGAACTCTTTAAGCCCAGTAATTCCGAACTACGCTAGGTCCCTTCGTATTACCGCGGCTGCTGGCACGAAGTTAGCCGGACCTTCTTATTCGGGTACAGTCATTTTCTTCCCCGACGAAAGAGCTTTACAACCCAAGGGCCTTCTTCACTCACGCGGCATCGCTGCATCAGAGTTTCCTCCATTGTGCAAGATTCCCTACTGCTGCCTCCCGTAGGAGTTTGGGCCGTGTCTCAGTCCCAATGTGGCTGATCATCCTCTCAAATCAGCTATTGATCAAAGTCTTGGTAAGCTTTTACCTTACCAACTAACTAATCAAGTGCGGGCCCATCCATCGGCGCATAAAGCTTTCTCCGTAAAGACTTATGAGGTATTAGCACAAGTTTCCTCGTGTTATTCCTCACCAAAGGGAAGGTACCCACATGTTACTCACCCGTCTGCCACTAGGTATTGCTACCCCGTTCGACTTGCATGTATTAGGCGTGCCGCCAGCGTACGTTCTGAGCCATGATCAAACTCTTAAGTTTAAAAACGGCGCACACTAGCTTCCATATAAATCTAAGAATAAATTTATATGTGATTGAAGTGTGTACGACAAATTTTGGTAACCTTAACCGTCCACACTTCTCTTCTTAAATTTTTACAAATAAAATAGCTAATCAGGCTAAAAAGCCTGATAAACTTAACTTTTTCTAAATTAAGTGGGTCGCTTATATGCTAAAAAATTTATAAATCAAGTTATTAGATTTAAAAAAATGTGCTAAAAAAGCCTTTATATACAACGTTTTTTTCATGGTTAACAAATTTTACAAAAATAGCCTTTATCAAAAAATTAGAGAGTTTCAGTCATTTATTATCCTTCTGTCTCTAGTTACTTTGGCAGTTTTTACAATAAATATATACGATAATTTTAAAAATCAGGAAAAAGAAAATCTTAAAAACATAATTCAAAATATATACTTACAAAAAACACTTAAATCAATTTCTAAAAGTCTAGAACCAAGATACGAAAAAATAAATCATATAGTCAACACAGGAGAAAGTTTTGAAACAATTATAGATAAATTAAATTTAGATAAAAAAGAAAGAAAAAAGATACTTGATTATATAGCAAAAAATAAAATAAAAATTATTCTTTTTGAAAATCAAAAATTAACTTTTGAAATTGACAATTTAAAAAATAAAAAAATTACTAAAACAATCATACCATTAAACAAAAAGAGAGATTTAATCATATCTTTAAACCAGCAAAATATGTTTGAATATGCTGAATTAACAAAAGAATTGACTCTATCTACTTTATATAAAGAAAATTATATTAAAAACAGTTTATATAAAGCGGCAATCGAAAAACAAATTGATCCAAATATTATAGTACAGTTTGCTCAAATATATGGGTTCCAAGTTGATTTTCAAAGAGATATCAGAAAAAATGATAGCTTCCAGATAGTTTATGAAGAATATAAAAACCAAGAAAATCAAACTGTTGATTTTGGAAACATTCTCTATGCAAATTTAATTTTGAAAGGAAAATCTTTAGAACTTTATTTTTATGAATCTACAAAAGATAAAATAAAAGATCATTTTGAAGCAAATGGTCAAAGTATAAAAAAAACTTTAATGAAAACACCTATAAATGGTGCGAGACTCTCTTCAAGTTATGGGATGCGTAAACATCCTATATTAGGTTATAATAAAATGCATCAAGGTACTGATTTTGCGGCTCCAATGGGAACTCCTATTATGGCATCTGGTTCTGGGGTTATTAAAAAAGTTGGGTGGTGTGGTGGTGGAGGAAATTGTATAAAAATTAGACACAATTCTGTTTACAGTACAGTTTATGCACATATGTCAAAATTCGCACGAGGAATGAAAAGAGGTGTTAGAGTTAATCAAGGTCAAATAATTGGATACGTAGGCTCTACGGGAATGTCTACTGGACCTCATCTACATTACGAAGTAATACAAAATGGTAAAAAGATTAATTCTCAAACTTTAAAATTGCCTTCAGGGAAAAAATTAAAAGGAAAAGATAGAGAGCAGTTTGAATTAGCTAAAATAAAAATAAATGTTCTTAAGTCTGAACTAATTAATAATAATTAATTTTTTTCTGTTTGTTCTTGATTTTCTTTTTTGTTATCAGTCTCTTTAATTTGAGTCACATTTGCTTCATTTACATTTTCAGAGGAAATACTTTTCGAGTTCAAATTTTGAGATGAGTTTTCAGACAGTCTAACAAAATGCTCCGCATGTTGCATATAATTTTCATACAATATTTTATCACCGCTAGATAAAGCTTCTCTTGCGAGATCGGAATATTTTTGGATTAATTTTGAAAAATTTAAGTTATTTTTAAAATAATTTTTTTTTTTAAAATCTGATACATTTCCAAATGATTGGCTTAGATTTTGATCATTAGAATTAATTTTGAAATTTCTTTCAAAGGAATTATTTCTATATCTTCTTCTATTATTTTTAAAATTTCTCATTAATCTTTCTTGCAAATACACATCTCTTTATTTTTTGGTAATCCAAAACTATTTTGGAAACATAAAAACCATTATTTTTTAATGAATTGATCACTTTGTTACTTTGTCCCTTGCCAATCTCCAGTGCTAATAAACCGTTATTTTTCAAAATAATTTTGCTTTTTTTTATTACTTTTTCGATAATTTTTAAACCATCTATGCCACCGTAAAGAGCCTTTTTGGGCTCGAAGTTTTTTACACCTAAATCAAGATTATTAAATCCAATTTTACTTATGTAAGGTGGGTTAGAAACAATTAAATCATATTTATTACCGTAAAATTTGTCAATATCAGAGTTTATAAATTTAATTCTATTATCAATATGTTGTATTTTTGCATTAATCTTTGCATTTTTAAGTGCTAAAGATGATATATCTATACCGGTGCCTCTCCAAAGCTTTCTTTCCTTCAATAATGAAATTAATATGCAACCTGAACCTACCCCAATATCTAAAATAGAAAAATTTGTGTATTTATTAAATATTTTTAATATTTCTTCAACTAACAACTCTGTCTCAAATCGAGGAGTTAAAACATGTTTGTTGATAGTAAATTCTGAATTCCAAAAATATCTTTTTCCAGTAATAAGTGATATTGGTTCCTTTTTTTTTCTTTTATTAATTAAGCTAATATAACTTTTTATCTCATTTTGATTTAAATTTGTCTCAAGGTTTAATAGTATATCTTCTCTAGTTTTATTTAGCGAAATTGAGAGAAGATTTTCTGCATCAATAGATGCATCATTAATAAAATTTTTTCTTAATATATATTCTCCTTTAAATAAAATATTTCTATAATTCATTATTGCAAATTTTCTAATTGTTCTTCCTGTGCCTGTAAATTTAAATTCTCAATAACTTCATCAAAAATCTCGCCTTGCATAAATTCTTCGAGCTTATGAAGAGTTAAATTTATTCTATGATCAGTTACTCTTCCTTGGGGAAAATTATAGGTTCTTATTCTTTCTGATCGATCTCCAGTTCCAATTTTACTTTTTCTGTCTTGAGAACGCTGATCGTCAATTTTTTTTCTCTCAAATTCATACAATCTTGATCTTAAAATTTTTAATGCTTTTTCTCTATTTCTTATTTGAGATTTCTCATCTTGTTGACTTACAACAATACCTGATGGTATATGAGTTACTCTTACTGCGCTATCAGTAGTGTTTACACTCTGACCTCCAGGACCACTACTTCTAAAAACATCTACTCTTAAATCTTTATCCTCAATTTTAACATCTACCTCCTCAGCTTCGGGTAAAACAGCAACTGTAGCTGCTGAGGTGTGAACTCTGCCTTGAGTTTCTGTATCAGGAACTCTTTGAACCCTGTGAACTCCACTTTCATATTTTAACAATGAATAAATGTTTTTACCTTTTATAGATGCGATAACTTCTTTTAAACCATCGGCATCACTTTTTGAAATACTAATTATTTCTAAATCCCATTTTTTTTTATTACAAATTTTTTCATACATTTTAAATAAATCAGATGCGAATAAACTTGCTTCCAAGCCGCCGGTACCAGCTCTAATTTCTAAAATAGCATTTTTTGTATCTGCTTCATCTTTTGGTAATAGGAATATCTTTAATTTATTTTCATTGCTTTGATGATTTTTATTTAATGTTTCTAATTCACTTGTGGCTAATTCGATCATATCTTTATCATTTTCAGTATCTGATATAATTTTTTCAAGTTCTTTTTTATTTTTTTCATAATTGGAGTAATCTAGTGCATATTTAATAATTTCATTTAAACTAGAATACTCTTTAGATTTTTGAGCAAATGATTTACTGTCAATATTTGAACTAGATAATTCTTTTTCTATTTCAGAATGTTTCTTGATTATTTCTGACACTTTATGTTGTGGTAATGACATTAAAATACTTATTTATTTTTAGAAATTTTTTTCAGTTCTTTATCTTTATTTTCTATCATAGAGATGATTTTATCTATCATTTCATTAGATGAAATTTTTTTAATTTGAGTACCGTTAACATACAACATGTGATTGCTATTTCCTCCTCCAGTAATACCAACATCTGTATATGTTGCCTCACCTGGTCCATTAACTACACATCCTATTATCGATAAAGTAATAGGTGACTTGATATGTGAGAGTTTTTCTTCTAATATTTTAACTGTTTTTATCACATCAAATCCCTGCCTAGCACAAGATGGGCAGGATATTATTTTTACTCCTCTTTGTTTTAAATTTAAAGATTTTAAAATTTCATTTCCAATTTTAACTTCTTTTACTGGATCATCAGACAATGATACCCTTATAGTGTCTCCTATCCCCTCCAACAATAAAGTTCCCAATCCTATTGATGATTTAATACTTCCTGGAATAAAACTACCTGCTTCAGTGATGCCAAGGTGTAATGGATAATCAATTTGATTTGACAACTGTCTATAAGCCCATAAAGATAAGAATACATCAGATGATTTGACGCTTACCTTTAAATTAAAAAAATCTTGGTCTTCAAGAATTTTGATATTTCTAACAGCACTTTCTACTAATGCCTCAGGGCACGGTTCTTTATATTTCTCTAAAATATCTTTTTCTAAAGAGCCTGCATTAACACCAACTCTAATTGAACAATTGTTATTTTTTGCAGCTTTAATAACTTCTTTAACTTTTTTTTCATCTCCTATATTTCCAGGATTAATTCTAAGACAGGCCGCTCCATTTTCTGCTGCTTCTAGTGCTCTCTTGTAATGAAAATGAATATCTGCAACAACTGGTAAATTTACATTTTTAGTAATACTTTTAAGGGCTAAACACGATGCTTCATCCGGACATGAAACTCTAACTATATCAGCTCCTTCTTCTTCAATTTTATTTATTTGATCAATAGTAGATTTAATATCCTCAGTTTTTGTATTTGTCATTGATTGTACTGCTATAGGATTATCTCCCCCAATTTTTATATTTCCAACATTTATTGTTTTTGTTTTTTTTCGTTTTATATCTCTAAAAGGTCTGATGCTCATTTATCTAAAGTTAATAATCTAATTTAAATTCTTTATGGAGTACATCAACAGCTTTTTTTAAGTTTTTTCTATCAACCAATACTGAAATTTTAATCTCAGATGTTGAAATAACTAGTATATTAATATTTTTTTTTGCTAGAGCACTGAACATTCTAAAAGTTACCCCAGGCGTTGTGATCATTCCTACTCCAATTATTGAAACCTTTGAAACTTTATCGTCTATTATAATTTTTTTAAAACTAATATTTTTATTTTTTTTAATTAATTTTTCAGTTTTATTTAAATCTTCATGCTTGATCGTAAAAGTTAAATCTGTCTCTTTTTTATAGGAAGAAATATTTTGTACCACCATATCAACATTTATAGCATTTTTGTATAATGGCTCAAATATTGATGCCGCAACACCTGGCCTATCTTTAACGCCAACTAATGTAAATTTTGTATCATTCTTTGTGAATGAAACTCCTCTAATTATATTTTTTGTTAAAATATTTTTTCTTTTTGTAATAGTAGAGCCAGCAATATTTTTAAAAGAAGATTTAACTTCAATATCAATTCTATTTAGTCTTGCATCCTGAATTGAGTGTGGTTGCATAACTTTGGCTCCCAAAGATGCCATCTCTAGCATTTCCTCGTACGAAATTGTTTTAATTTTTTTTGCATTAGTCGTAATATTTGGATCAGTTGTATAGACACCATCAACATCTGTATAAATTACACACTTCTCTGCTTTAAAAAATTTTGCCAACATTATAGCGCTTGCATCAGAACCACCTCTACCAATTGTAGCTACTCTATTTTCAGAATTAATTCCTTGAAAACCTGTAATAATTGGAATTCCTCCTATTTTTAAAAATTTTAAAATATTTTTTTTATTTATTTTAACTATTCGAGAGTGCGAATAGTTACCACTTGTTAAAATTGGTATTTGCCAAGCTGACCATGACCTTGCTTTGTAGCCTTTATCAATAAGACATCCTGCTATCAAGGAGCATGAAACTTGTTCCCCAGTTGCAAGAATCGAGTCATATTCTGACGCAGGAAAATTTTTTGAGATTTTTTTAGTTAAGTTTGCTAGTTTGTTAGTCTCTCCACTCATAGCAGAGGAAACTACTATTACCTTATATTTTTTCTTTAAATAACCTATAATTATTTTTGATATATTTTGGATTTTTTTAATTGACCCAACTGAAGATCCACCAAATTTTAACACTACAATTTTCATTGTTATTTCTTATATTATCTTTTATTAAAAAAAATTATTATATTTAAAATCAAAAAAATTTTATGGCTAATAACACAATAAATAAGGAAGAAATAGAAAAATTTAGTAGATTAGCAGAAGAATGGTGGGATCCTGAAGGTAAATTTAAGCCACTACATAAATTTAATCCTACCAGAATAGAATATCTTAAGAATGATATAATTAAAGAATTTAAAATAAAAAATAAAAAAAAACCTTTTTCTAATTTAGAAATTTTAGATATCGGATGTGGTGGTGGTCTACTTTCAGAACCTATGTATAGACTTGGTGGAAAAATAACAGGAGTAGATGCCTCAAAAAAAAATATCAATATTGCAAAAATACATGCAAAAAAAAATAATCTAAATATAAATTATATTTGTTCAATTCCTGAAAACTTACCAAAAAGAAAATATGATATAATTTTAAATATGGAAGTTGTGGAACATGTTAACGATTTAGAACTCTTTATAAAGTCTTGTTCAAACTTGCTGAAAAAAAATGGAATTATGTATGTTGCTACAATTAATAAAACCATAAAATCATATCTATTAGCGATAATTGGTGCTGAGTATATTTTAAATTGGCTACCTGTAGGAACTCATGATTGGTTTAAATTTGTTGAACCAAAAGAATTAAAAATAATTTGCAAAAAAAATAAATTAATTGAAAAAGAAATCAATGGAATGAATTATAATATCTTGATGGATAAATGGAGCTTAGGCAATAATACCGATGTAAATTATATTAGTAAATTTATAAAAGGTTAATTTTCATTATCACTAACCCAAGGAATAACTGTTGTTTCAATACCCTCCTCTTTAAGCTCTTTAATATCTTTTGAGGATGCTTTTCCATATATTCCTTTTTTAAATTTTTTGTTTTCATAATGAATAGACCTTGCTTCATAGGAAAAACTATCGCCAACATATTCAAAATTATTTTTTATGTATTTTTGAAATTCTTTTATTTTAGATTTGACTTCATTATGTTTTTTTGTTGAAATTTGTTGATTAGAGTCATTATTAGATAAAATTCTAGGTGACATTATCGATTTTTCTATTTTTAAAGAATTACAAAAATTACAATTTATTAATTGCATTTTTTTTAATTTTTCATATTCCTTAGACGAAGAAAACCAACTATCAAATATCCTTTTGCAGTTTTTACAGTTTAGTTTGTATTTTATCATTGTTGCAATTTATTATTTTAATTTAAGAATTCAATATTCTAAGACCTGTAATCTGAGTTGATTTCTATATATTTTTTTGTTAGATCCATAGTATATACTTCAAATTCTTTATTACCGCTTCCAATTTGTAAATTAATTTTTATTTCATGTGATTGCATGTATCCTGCCACCTCATCTTCTTTGTAATAAGTTGAAATTTTTCCATTTTCTATAACTTTATGTGGTCCAATATTCATATTTATTTTTTTTAAATTTAAATTTACCTTAGCCTTACCTACAGCCATCATTATTCTCCCCCAGTTTGGATCTTCACCAGCAATTGCAGTTTTAACTAAAGGTGAGTTAGCAATTGAAAAACAAATTTTTTTAGCATCATTTTCATTTTTACATTTTTCTACTTTAATAATGACAAATTTGGACGCTCCTTCTCCGTCAGAAGCAACACTTTTTGCTAAATTTTTTAAAACTGAATTTAATGAATTTTCGAAGTCGTTAATATTTTTATCTTTATATGACTTTATTTCTTTGTTGTTAGCGCAACCTGTGGAAAATATACTTACCATATCGTTTGTGCTAGTATCTCCATCGCAGCTTATAGCATTGAACGTATTTTGAATATTTTTTTTTAATAGTTGTTTTAAAACTTTTCCGTTTATTTTTGCGTCTGTAAAAACAAAACCAAGAGTAGTTGCCATATCGGGGTATATCATGCCTGAACCTTTTGCTACTCCATAAATTTTTACTGGCGTACCAGCTATCTTGCATTCCTCCATAGATAACTTGGGCCTTGTATCAGTTGTGAGCATACCCATTGCAGCCTTCATCCATACATACTTATTTTGTACATATTTTATTTTCGTTATTAAATTTGGTACCGCATTTAAAATTTTATTTTCTGGAAATGTTTCTCCAATTGTTCCCGTTGAGGCAAACAAAAGGTTTTTTGGTTTAATTTTCTTTGGATCTTCTTCATCTTCAATTTGTTTTTTAGTTAATTGATCTGAAAGCAATGTAGAAATATTATTTATTGATTTATAGCCATCTTTCCCTGTAAATGCATTTGCATTTCTAGTATTTATTAAAAGTGCATAAATTTTTTCCTTAGAATTATTTAGATTCCATTTTATGTTTTCAGATTTTATGTTCGATTGAGTGTACACAGATGCAAAGCAAGCACCTTTTCTAAAATAAAAAATTACTAAATCATCTCTTTTTTTATTAGTATATAAATCAGCTGAAACAGCAGATATTCCTAAACCATCAAGGTGCTCTAAATCCTGATAAAACCCAATAGAATTGGAGTTTATTTGATAATTTTCATGTTTAAAAACCATAAATGTTTAAAAAATTAATAATATGATTATATAAGATTCGGTTAAATAACAAATAGATCAAATGCTGAATCCGTTAAATTTTATAAATAAAATCTTTAAATCCTCAAATCAAAAAGAATTGGATAAAACTACTAAAATAATTGAAAAAATTAACTACCATGAGGACAAAATATTAAAACTTAGAGATAATGAGTTTTCTGAAAAAACTTCTTATTTAAAAAAATTACTTTCAAATGGGGAAAATTTAAATGATATTTTGCCAGAAGCATATGCTTTAGTAAGAGAGGCATCAAAAAGAATAAATAATGAAAGACATTTCGATGTTCAATTAATAGGTGGAATAGTTCTTAACCAGAATAAGATAGCCGAAATGAAGACTGGAGAAGGAAAAACATTAACCATTGCTTTAGCAGCATATTTGAATTCTCTAGCCGGCAAAGGAGTCCATGTTGTTACTGTCAATGATTACCTTGCAAAAAGGGATTCGGAAAATATGGGAAAGATTTATAATTTTTTAGGAATTTCATGTGGATTTATAAATTCAGGACAAACTGATGAGGAAAGAAGAAAAAATTATTTGTGTGATATTACTTATGCAACTAACAGTGAATTAGGTTTTGATTATCTTAGAGATAATATGAAATTTTCAAAACAAAATAAAGTTCAAAGAGGACAACATTTTGCAATAGTTGATGAAATAGACTCTTGCTTAATTGACGAAGCTAGAGTTCCACTAATTGTTTCTGGTCAAGCTGAAGATAAAACTGATCAATATTTAATTGTAAATAAATTAATTAAAAAATTGAAAAGTGATGATTTTGAAATTGATGAGAAAAATAGAAATATATTATTAACAAATAAAGGTATAGACAATGTTGAAAAAATATTTTCTGAAGTGGGTTTGTTAAAAAATAATAATTTTTATGATCCTGAAAATTTATCCTTAGTTCATTTAGTTAATCAATCTTTGAGAGCAAATTATATTTTTTCGAATGGAAAAGATTATATTGTTAAGGAAAAAGAAATTATTATTATTGACGAACAATCAGGAAGACAAATGCCTGGCAGAAGATTTGGTGATGGTCTCCATCAAAGCTTAGAAGCTAAAGAAAATTTATCCATTCAGTTCGAAAACCAAACTTTGGCGTCAATTACTTACCAAAATTATTTCAAGTTATATGAAAAACTATGTGGTTGTACAGGTACTGCCGCTACAGAAGCACAAGAATTTTACGAAATTTATAATCTTAACGTAGTTACAATACCTACAAATAAAAAAATGATTAGAAAAGACTTAAATGATCAAATCTACAGAACTGAAAAAGAAAAAGATGAGGCTATAGTAAAATTGGTAGATGAAAAATATGGGTTGGGACAACCAATTTTAGTATTTACAAGTAGTATTAACAAATCAGAACATTATTCAGAATTGTTTCAAAAAAAAAATATAAGCCATATCGTTTTGAATGCAAAAAACCATCACAAAGAAGCAGAAATTATTGCAAATGCAGGCACAAAAAAATCTGTGATTATTACAACTAGTATATCTGGAAGAGGTGTAGATATTAGACTGGGAGGTAAAAACGCGGAAAGTGAGTTTAGAGAAGAAATAAAAAATTTAGGTGGCTTATTTGTAATAGGTACAGAAAGAATGGAAAGTAGGAGAGTAGACAATCAAGCTAGAGGAAGATCTGGAAGACAAGGTGACGAGGGCAACTCAATTTTTTTTGTTAGTTTAGAAGACGATCTTATGAGAATTTTTGGCTCAGAGTCTATGAATAATATTTTAGAAAAACTTGGATTAAAAAACGGTGAAAGTATTGATCATCCGTGGATTAACAAAGCTTTGGAAAGAGCTCAACAAAAGGTCGAGGCAAGAAATTTTGATATTCGAAAATCATTATTAAAATTTGATGATGTTTTAAATGACCAAAGACATGTAATTTTCTCGCAAAGAAACAAGGTAATTGAAAGTTCAAATTCATTTGAGTTTGCTGATATATTTCTAGATCAAATAATAAATGAATTTGTCGATTATAAAAATAAAAATACAGATTTAGAAAAAAAAATGCTTTCCAGCTTTGGAACTGCCTTTAGCAAAGAGGAGATTGATATTTTAAGATCAAAAAATGATACTTTTTTTAAAGAAGAAATATTAAATAAATTTAATAACAAAAGAAATGAAAGAAAATCCTCCTTAGGTGAAGAGCAGGCAAAAGATATTGAAAAAAGAATTTTCTTACAATTAATTGACCAGAATTGGAAAAATCATATTCAATATTTAGAGCAATTAAGGCAAGTTATTGGATTAAGATCTTACGGTCAAAGAGATCCATTAATCGAATATAAAAAAGAAGCCTTTAATCTGTTTGAAAATTTATTAAATAATCTGAAAACACAACTAATTGCATTATTATTAAATATTAAAATTGTATCAGATATGGCTGCTAATGATAAAAAAAGTGAAACCGCAAATGATCCAAAATGTCTTTTGGCAATAATGAAAGGTCAAAAAATATCAAGAAATGAGTTATGCCCTGCTACAAATAAAAAATACAAAAATTGTTGTGGAGCTTTATAAAAAATAAAATATCAAGATAATTGCAGTTAAAACTATAGCAGTTAAAATATACTTTCTATTATTAAGAATTTTATCAAAAATAATTGTGATTTCACTTTTTTTAAATGAAAGTCCAGAATTTTCATCAGATTTAACAGAAAATCCCTTATCTCTTCCAATTTTTAAAAATTTATTCTTCCTTTGTAAAATTATTTCTTCGGCATCCAAACTTTCATAATTGTCCAAATATTTTTTAATTGTACTACTTACGTTATATAGTATTTTTTCTCTATCTCTGTGTGCGCCACCAATAGGTTCTTTTATTATTTCATCAACTATATTTAAATCATACAGTTCCTTTGATGTAAGCTTCATTGCAGTTGCTGCCTCAAGGGTTTTTTTAGGATCTCTCCAAAGTATAGTTGCACATCCCTCTGGAGAAATAACTGAATAGATTGCATTTTCTAGCATTAGCACTTTGCTAGCTGAGGCTAAAGCTATCGCTCCACCCGAGCCCCCTTCCCCAATAATGATGGATATATTTGGAACCTTTAATTTCATACAACTTTCTATTGATCTTGCTATCGCCTCTGCTTGCCCTCTTTCTTCTGCTCCAACTCCTGGGTATGCTCCTGGCGTATCAATAAAAGTAATAATCGGAATATTGAATTTATTTGCAAGTTCCATCAATCTTATGCTTTTTCTGTAACCCTCGGGTCTCATCATGCCAAAATTTCGATCTAATCTTTCTTCTAAATTTTCTCCTTTTTCTTGCCCAATTACTAAAACAGATTTATTATTAAATTTTGCAAATCCTGTGATAACTGATTTATCTTCTCCATAAAATCTATCTCCAGATAATTCTATGAAATCGTCAAATAAATTTTCAATAAAAAATCTTGCTTTTGGTCTTTCTTCATGTCTTGCAACCTGTGTTATCTGCCATGGATTAAGATTAGCGTATATCTTTTCAAGTTTTTTATTTATTTTTTCCTCAAAAGTTGCAATCTCATTGGTATTTACTTGAGTAATTCCCTCGTTGCTAAAAGGATCTTTTAATGCATCTAATTGTGCTTCAAGCTCTTTTACTTCAGTTTCAAAATTCAGATAATTCTTCATAATTACAATCTTTTATAAAATAAAGGCAATAAAGTGGCTCAATTTTACTAATTTACTAATATATAAAATTTTCTTAAAACAAACTACTCAAAAATAAATATGTCTAAAAAATACATAAATTTTCACAATTTATCCATTTCAGAAGATTTTTATAAATTTATTAATAATGAAGCGATTCCTGGAACAGATATATCGCCAGATAAGTTCTGGGAAGGATTAAGCAAAATTAGTCATGAGCTTAATCAAAAAAATATAGAATTGCTTAGAAAAAGAAAAAAATTACAAATGGACATAGATAGATGGCATTTGGATAATTTAGAAAAAGAATTTAACTTTAAAGACTATAAATTATATTTAGAAAAAATTGGCTATCTAAATAAAGAAGGTCCTGATTTTAAAATACAAACAAAAAATGTTGATAAAGAAATATCAAGTATAGCAGGTCCACAACTTGTTGTTCCAATAATGAATGCGAGATATGCTTTAAATGCTGCTAATGCTCGGTGGATGAGTTTATATGATAGTTTATACGGTACGGATGTAATTTCTTCTGAAGAGTCTATAAGTGAAAGATATGATCCTGAAAGAGGCTTGCAGGTAATAAAATATACAAAAAAGTTTTTAGATAAAAACTTTAAACTAAAAAATTCATCTTGGGAAAAAATTGATAAGATATCTATTAAAGATCACAATTTAAATTTACACACTGAAAATGGATTGGTGAAAATTGAGAATGAAGAAAAATATATTGGATATAGAATTAATAAGGATAAAATTTCAGCAATAATTCTAAAAAATAATAATCTTCATGTAGAAATAATTATAAATCCAAGTGCATTTAGTGCTAAGGAAGACCCTGCGGGTATCTCTGATATTATAATAGAGTCTGCAATTTCTACTATATGCGATCATGAGGACTCTGTTGCCGCTGTAGATTCTGCGGATAAAATTATTGGTTATAGAAACTGGCTAGGACTAATGAAAAAAAATCTTATCGCTGAGTTTGAAAAAGATGGAAAAAAATTAATAAGAAAATTAAATCCAAATAGAAATTATATATCTAAAAGTGGTAAAAAAGAAAACCTTCATGGTAGAGCCCTTCTTTTAAATAGAAATGTAGGACATTTAATGACTAACTCAGCCGTGCTTTTACAAGATGGATCTGAAATTCCTGAAGGAATTTTAGATGCTTTTGTTACCTCTTTGTGCGCAATTCATGATTTAAAAAATCAAAATAATTCAAGAACTGGGTCAATTTATATAGTAAAGCCAAAACAACATGGTCCAGAAGAAACTTCTTTCACAAATCTATTATTTTCTAAAGTAGAAGAAATTTTAGGCTTAAAAGAATTTACAATTAAATGTGGGATAATGGATGAAGAAAGAAGAACCACTGTTAATTTAAAAGAGTGTATCAGATCTTTGAAGGATAGAGTTTTTTTTATAAATACTGGCTTTTTAGATAGGACAGGAGATGAAATGCATACATCTATGGAAGCAGGACCAATGATAAAAAAAGGCGATATGAAAACATCTTCCTGGATTAAGGCATATGAAAACAACAACGTAAATGTAGGTTTACATTGTGGCTTCTCAGGCGTTGCACAAATTGGTAAAGGAATGTGGGCTATGCCAGACAATATGGCAGATATGTTAAAACAAAAGATTTCACATCTAGAAGATGGCGCAAATTGTGCATGGGTTCCCTCACCTACGGCAGCTGCTCTTCACGCTCTTCATTATCACGATATAAATATATTTAAAAAACATACAGAACTAAAAAACAGAAAAAAAGTAAAATTAGAGGATTTATTAAGTATACCAATAATAAAGAAACCAAATTGGTCAATAGAAGAGATAAATAATGAAATCTCAAACTCGGCTCAAACAATACTGGGCTATGTAGTAAGATGGATTGATCAAGGAGTAGGTTGCTCAAAAGTACCTGATATAAATAATATTGGACTGATGGAGGATAGAGCAACATTAAGAATTTCCTCACAACAAATTACAAATTGGCTTTACCATGGAATTTGTAGCAGAAAACAAGTTTTGGAAATAATGAAAAAAATGGCTAAAATTGTCGATGAACAAAATAAACACGACAAGCTTTACCAAAAAATGTCACCAACATACGATAAGTCCATTGCTTTCAAAACGGCATGCGAGCTTGTATTTCAAGGCAAAGATCAGCCATCCGGCTATACTGAACCACTATTACATTTAAATAGGCTAATTAAGAAAAATTAATCTTTAGAAAACGAGTTTCTATTTTTAAAAGCATAAATTAGGGTTCCATCATCTAAGCTTTCAATTTCGCCACCTACTGGTAAACCTTGGGCGAGTTTGGAAATTTTTACTTTAATATTTTTGAGACTATCTTGAATATAAAAGGCAGTTGTTTGACCTTCTATTGTCGCGCTAGTAGCTAAAATAACTTCTTCGATTTTTTCTCTTTTTACTCTTTCAACAAGTGCGCCTATTAAAAGTTCATCTTTATTCAAATTATTAGAGGAAATTGTTCCACCTAAAATATGAAAATATCCTTTATAGACGCTTGATGCTTCTATGCTCCATTGGTCAGCTATATTTTCAACTACACAAATTTTATTAAACTTTTGATTATTATTTTCACAGTTATTACAACCGATTGTGTTAGATTTTAAGGATCCACAGTTTTTACATCTGGATACGTTTTTATAAACTTCAGCTAAATTTTTTGCCATAGGTCTTATTAATTCTTCTCTATTATTAATCATCTTTAATACTATTCTCTTTGCTGACCTCGGTCCTAAACCAGGAAGTTTAGATATTAATTTAATTAACTCTTCTATTTCAGAAATATTTTGCATTTATATTATAAAGGCCACTTAAAACCTGGTATTCCAAAATTACCAGCCGATTTAGATATTTCTTCTGATGTTTTAGATTTTAAAGATGATTTTGCATTATTGTGAGCAGCTTTAATTAAATCTTCGACAATATTTTTTTCCTCTTTTAAAAGCTTTTCTGAAATTTCAACTGAAACCATATTTCCTTCTCCGTTAAGCTTAACTTTTACAAGATCGCCCCCCGAGTTCCCGATAACCTCAATTTTTTTAATTGCTTCTTGGCTTTCTTTCATTTTTTTTTCAAGTTCTTTTGCCTTTTCTAAAATTTTGTATTAGTTCCTCAAAAGTATTGATTTGAATACCTTGCGTTTCATTTTTAACCTCTGGCACAGTTTCAATTTTATCTTCTTGTTCTACTCTTTTGAGTTGATCAACTGTTTCCTGATATAGTTCAGCTTTGTTTTCCAATTTGTTTTTATCTAAATTAAATTCATTTTTAAATCCTTCAATTTTGGAATTTGTTTTACCTTTAAGAATTTTTTTTAAATATAAAGATCTAATTAAAAACATTTCAACAAATTGATGTTGATTTGTTATTATATCTATTTTTTCAAGATTATTAAAAGTAAACTGCCAAAGCAAAAGAAGATCTTTTTTTATAATTTTTTTAGACAATGATTTAATTTTTTCAAATTCCTTATCATTTAAGTCAAAATTTTTTCCATCTAAATTAATAAAATCAATATTTTTTAGATAATATAGTGTTTCTAAAAATTCATTGAGAAAAACTTTAGGCTCTACCCCTGATTTATAAATACTTCTAAACAACTTAAGTGTATTATCTTCGTTGCCATTTAAAATTTGCTCAATTAAATCAATGATTATACTTTTTTCAAAATATCCAAATATTTTTTGTGCAGCGGCAAGATCGAGTTCATTTCCATCTTTTTCTGCTAACATGGCTCTATCAAGTAGAGACAAAGAATCTCTTACAGATCCTTCGGATAGTTTTACTATTAATTTTATAGCTTCATTAGAAATATTTCCATTTTCTAGGTCCTTAATTTTTACCAAATACTTAAACAATTCCTCAGAATTAACTCTGGACAGGTCATATCTTTGACACCTTGAAATTATGGTTACTGGTATTTTTTTAACTTCAGTGCTTGCAAATATAAATTTTAAGTATGAGGGTGGTTCTTCTAATGTTTTAAGCAAAGCAGCAAAGGCTGATTTAGAAAACATATGCACTTCGTCACAAATAAAAATTTTATATTTTGCTGATGTAGGTTTATATCTTGAAAATTCTATTAACTCTCTAACATCGTCTACACTAGTTTTGCTGGCTGCATCTATTTCTAAAATATCAATATTATTTCCTTCAATAATTGATTTGCAACTATTACAAAAATTTTTTGTACATAAATTTTCAACTCCATTTTCGCAATTCAAAGCTTTAGCAACAATTCTTGCTGCACTTGTTTTTCCCGATCCACGAATTCCTAAAAACATGTATGCATTCGGTATTTTATTATTCCTAATAGAATTAAAAATACTTTCTGCAATAACCTGTTGACCCACTAATTGGTTAAATGTTTGAGGTCTATATTTTAAAGCTAATACTTTACTATTTATATCCATAAATTTAAGGAGACCAACCAACCTGAATAAATACTCAATACCCTTGCTTCTGTTAAGACCTAGGGGAGTTCATGGTACATTCACCTGGCTGGCCCCCGTCTTATTATATCAGTAATAATTTAAAATCTTCAATATGATATCTTATTTTTTTCTTAATTTATCAGCTTCGAAAACGCCTAAAATACTCATATCTTCACAGTGATAATTTAAATCTTCTAAAGAATTTTTAATTTTTTGTTGATTTAAATGTCCCTCAACCTCACATAGAAAAAAATATGAAGAGAAAGAATTTTTTTCAGGGAAGCTTTGAAGTTTAATCATGTTAATACCATTAATTGCCATTCCCTGAAGCGCACTATAAAGGGCTGCTGGTTTACTTTTAAGCTTAAATAAAAAAGATGTAACATAAGATTTATCATCATTTTCGGGTTGGAAGATATCCTTGCCCATAAGTAGGAACCTTGTAAAATTTTCTTTATTATCTTGAATGTCTTTTTCTATAATCTCCAGATTATAAATATCTGCACTTAGGCTAGACGCAATTGCTGCTTTTGCTTTATCATTTTGTTCTGAAACATATTTTGCAGACCCGGCAGTATCAGCTCTAACTTGTTCGATTAAATTATTTTTTTTTATAAAAACAGATGATTGACTTAAAGCCTGAGCATGAGAGTACACATCTTTAATATCTTTAATTTTACTTCCTTTAATGCCTAATAAATTGTGACTTATTTTGTAAAAATGTTCAGCATAAATATTAAGTCTAAATTTAAATATTAAGTATTCAATTCCAATATTGCCTGTTGTTTTGTTTGACTCAGGTATTATAGTTTTTATATTATTGTCATTGCTTGCCATCTCAAAACACTCATCAAATGTTTTACATGAAATGGTTTTACAATCAGGATAATTTTTCTTTGCACAGCTTTCGCTGTAACTGCCTGGAATACCTTGGTAAGCTATTTTCATAATTTAAGATTTATATTCCATAAGTTTTTTTATTTCCAGATAATCTTCATTAGTGTCTACTCCAATTGGTTGGGATTTTGCGAAAACTACATCGATTCTTATATTATTTTCTAATGCTCTTAATTGCTCAAGTTTTAATCTTTTCTCATTAGTTGATCGATTTAATCTTACAAACTTACGAAGTATGGGTGTTTTATAAATATAAATTCCAATATGATGATAAATATTTGCTGAATTTTCATTTTTTACAGACCTTAAAAATTGTTTCGCAGAAGAAAAGTTATTCATTTCAATATTTTCATCACAAACTACTTTTACTACATTCAAATTTTCAATATTTTTACTTTCTAATTTACAGGCCAGTGTTGCGATGTCTGAATTATTTTGTATTGCTACTTTATTTAAGTTTATAATATCATTCTTATTAATTAACGGTTCATCCCCTTGTAAATTAACAATATAATCTACTTCATTTAAATTCAGTTGCTCGAATGCCTCGCAAATACGATCTGTGCCTGTTAAATGATTTTGTTTTGTAAGTATACCCTTGCCGTTATTTTTAACAACTTCATCTAAAATTTCTTTATCTCCAGTTGCTACATATACTTCTCCTATATTTGCTGATTGGCCTTTTTCATAAACATGACTAATTAACGGCTTATTATTAATTTTGAGAAGAGGTTTATTGGGTAACCTCGAAGCTCCCATCCTTGAAGGTATTAAAATAATAGTTTTAGTCATAAATTAACTATTTATGCGTCTTTCGGCCGCTTAATTAGAAATAATTATACATTATTTTTTTTCTTTTACATGTTATACGACTTAAAAAAATAAATATCATGGATTCATTTGAAATAAATAAAATTATAGCATCTATATTGCTTATTGCCCTTTTATTCATTGGTATTGGTAAAATATCTGATCTAGTTTTTCATGTAGATAAACCTGAGATTGCTGGTTATAAAGTTGAGGTGCCTCTGAACGATAATGCAACTCAAATATCTGAAACAAAAACTGAAACAGTTGAAAAAGTTGATATTGCAGGATTGTTAGCTTTGGGTGATTTGGCGCATGGAGAAAAAGTTTTTAAAAAATGTGCAGCTTGTCATGTCGTTGAAAAAGGTGGTGCAAACAAAATTGGACCAGCTCTTTACGGAGTTCTAGGAAGAAAAGTTGCGGCGATAGATGATTATAAATATTCCCAGGCTTTAATTGAATATAATAAACAATGGACTTTTGATGAAATGAATGGCTATCTAAGAAAACCCCAGGCGTGGATAAAAGGTACTAAGATGAGTTTTGCTGGTTTAAGAAAAGATAGAGATAGGGCTTCAGTTATTCTTTATTTAAACAAATATTCAGATAGTCCACTTCCGCTACCTTAATTTTCCAAAACTATATAACAAAATACTTTTTTGAACGTGGACTCTATTAAGGGCTTGTTGCCATACTTTAGATTTTTTTCCTAAAAAAACATCCTCTGAAACCTCATTTCCTCTGGGAAGACAGTGAAGAAATATTGAATTTGGTCGGGTAACTTTCATTAATTTAGAATTAATTCTATAATTTTTAAAATCTTTAATCTTCTTTGCTTTATCACCTTTATCATTAAGAGAAAATACTTTGTCAGAAAAAATAACATCTGCATCCTTTGCAGCTTTTTGAGGGTTGTTAAATATATTAATTTTTCTTTTATTTTTTTTAACCCAGTCCATTACAAACTTTGGTGGTATATAATTCTTTGGGCATCCTATGTTTAAATTAAATTTAAACTTAACTGATGCGGCAATTAATGAATTTAAAACATTATTACAGTCACCAATCCAACATATATTTAATTTAGATATTGATTTCTTTTTAATTTCTTCAACAGTAAATACATCTGATAGTACCTGACAAGGATGTGAATTAGGACTTAATAAATTTACAATTGGAATCTTTAAATGCTTACTAAAATCCTCAATTTTTTTATCACTATCTGTTCTCAATAAAAAACCATCACCATATGTTGATAAAATTTTAGCTGTATCTGCTAAACTTTCTCCTCCTTTTCCTAAATGAAGTTCGCTTGCTTTAACTGTTATAGAGTTTGCACCTAATTGATTTATTGCAATATAAAAACTTAGACGAGTTCTGGAGCTTTGTTTTTCATACATTTGAATAATTAACTTACCTTTTAGAGGTTGATCCTTGTCAGTATCTAGTGTGCTAAATGCTTTTCTATTATTTTTTCTTTTCTTAGCATCATTTAAAATTTTTCTTAAATCTTTGGCTGGAATGTCCTTAAGATTAATGAAGTTTCTCATTATAATTTATATTCTTTACAAACTTTATTAATAATTTTTATCGCTAGATCAATTTCATTTTTTTTAACATTCAATGGAGGCAAAACTCTTACAGTGTTTTCTGCCGCTCTAATTGTTAAAAGAAAGTTTTGTTCTAGAGATTTAATAAATTTTGACTGGTCGAAATGAAGCTGTATTCCAATTAATAAACCTTTGCCTCTGATTTCTTTAATAATATTTGGATATGTATTTTTAATTTTATTGAGTTTATCAAAAAAATATTTGGATTGTTTTAAAATATTTTTTAAAAAATTTTTTTTAGAAATTTGATCTAAAACTGCGTTACCTACAGTAGTAGCTATTGGTGATCCGGCAAATGTAGATCCATGGGATCCTGGCACACACGATTTTGCAACTTTTTTGTTCATTAAAACTGCCCCAATTGGAAAGCCTCCTCCAATACCTTTTGCTATCGGAACTATGTCTGGTTTTACTTTTGAGTGTTCAAATGCAAAAAATTTACCTGTTCTTCCTATTCCACATTGTACCTCGTCCAAGATTAATAATATTTTTCTTTTATCACATAATTTTCTTAGCTCCCTAATGCACCAATTAGGCACAACCTTAATGCCTCCCTCTCCCATAATTGTTTCTATCATTATTGCTGCAGTATTTTTATTTATAAGCTTCTTAAGTTTTTTGTGATCACCAAATGTAAAATGGTCAAATCCTGGTGCTTTTGGACCAAAACCTTCGGTCATTTTTTTTGAGCCACTAGCACTTATGGCCGCTATGGTTCTACCATGGAATGAATTTTTTATACAAATAATTCTATTCTTGTTTGGTTTGCCTATATGATAAAAATATCTTCTCGCGAATTTAATTGCCACTTCAGTGGCCTCTGTTCCGCTATTTTGAAAAATAACTGAGTCTGCAAAAGTATTTTTTGTTAGTCTTTTGGCTAATTTTTCTCCCTCTGGAATTGTAAATGCATTTGATACATGCCATAATTTGCTAGATTGTTTTTTAAGTTTTTTAACAAGGTATGGATTAGAGTGCCCTAACGAATTTACGGCTATTCCTTGAACAAAATCTAGATATTTTTTACCCTTAGTTGAATATAGAAAACTTCCCTTACCATATTTAAATGAAATTTTTCTTCTATTGTAATTTTTTGCTAATGAGCTCATAAATTTTGTGTTTAAGTTATACACATTTAAAACGCGATGACTTAAATAAAATGCAACCAATGGTTAAATATTATTATTTTAAAAAAAATTGTTAAAAAAACCAAAAAAAAACTTGCATATACCAAACAATTATGAGTTACATAATGTTGTATGAAATTTATTAAAGTACACTATATTTAGTAATTATGAGCTGGGATGAAAAAAAAATAGAAATTCTCAAAAATGAATGGGGAAAAGGTAAAACCGCATCGCAAATAGCAGAAATGATAGGTGGTGTAACTAGAAACGCAGTAATTGGGAAAGCACATCGTTTAAATTTATCAACTAAAATTAAGGCAAGAAGCAATCCGCTCAATTACTTAAAAAAAGAAAAGGGATCTGAAAAAAAAGTAAGCCATGTTAGCAGGAGATCTAAGTTTAGAAGTTTAGTTTTAGATAAAAACTTTGAAGCAGCTAAAAATATTAATTTAGAAGAGTTAAATGAAAATACTTGTAAGTATATGGAAGGACATCCTGATGAAAAATCCTCAACATTTTGTGGACGAAAAACAGTTGAAAAATTTTCCTATTGTCCTCTTCATCTAATGATAGTTTATCAACCCAAAAGTAAAAAAGATGAGGTTGTTTCAAAAGAAGACGACGTACCAGCCTTTTTAGAAAAAAAGGTAAAATCTGCCTAAAATTCTAATTAAAAATTAATTTTTTTCTTTCGAAAACTCTCCACCTGACTTCCACATATAAGAGTACTTTTGTATCTCATTGTCAAAGTGTTTTAAACTCTCAGTAATTTTAAGATCTATATTGGTTTTATATTTTTTAGAAGATATGTTATCGTATTTTAGTAATTTTAATTGATCTGTAGTTAATTGTTTTCTTCCACCTTGCAAAAAAATCGGCAAGAATTCTAAAAATACTGCTTCAATTTTTGCTATTGGCAAAGGAACTGGGATTAGCAATCGTTTTTTATCAATTGCTTTTAACAACTTTTTTAATATGTCTTTAAAAGATATTTCTTCTGGTCCGACACATTCTATTGTTTCATTTTTTATTTCAGTTAAAATTGATCGAAAAATAATTTCGGTTAAGTCTGATACATGTATAGGTGTGAACTTTGTATCACCATTGTAAAATAATGGCATTACGGGTAAACGATTAAATAATGTCATAAAATTTGTAGTAAAATTATCATCGATAGAATAAACAATTGAGGGTTTTAAAATAACTGAATTTTCAAAAGTATTCCTAACACTTATTTCACCCTCTAATTTACTTTTTGCATACTCACTGTCTACGGCATTTTCAATTCCTAAAGCTGATACATGTATAAATTGATCAATTTTTTTTTCTTTAGCGATTTTTGCTAATAGAGTCGGGAATATCGAATGAATATTTTTAAATTGATTTTTACTTTGCTCATATAAGATGCCAATTAAATTTATGCAAATAGAACAATTTTTAAATAAATCTCTTATTTTATCCTCACTTAATGCCTGTAGCTCAATAAGTTCTAAATATCCTGGGTTAGCTTGGGTTTTTAATACATATCCTTTTTGATGAATATTCCTTGTAACTGCTATAACTTTGTAGTTATTTTTAGTTAGTTTTCTGATAAGATTTCTTCCAATTTGACCAGAGGCGCCAAACACTAGAATTTCTTTAGGTTTCATATTATATATAAGTTATGCAAATTGATATTAAATTACATAAGAACGATTTGCCAGATGAAATAAGGCTGGATGACAATAAGTCTTTAGCTATAGACTCAGAGTTTTCTGGATTAAATGTAGGTAGAGATAAGCTTTATTTAGTTCAAATTTCTACAGGAAACAATGATGCTCATATAATTCAATTAAATAGAGAAAACTATGATGCACCAAATTTAAAAAAAATACTTTTAAACAAAAATATCGAAAAGATTTTCCATTTCGCTAGGGCAGATATGGCGTTTATAAAAAAATACTTAAATACTGATATACAAAATGTGAGTTGTACTAAAATCATGAGTAAACTTGCAAGGAGCTATACAGATAAGCATGGCTTAAAAGACTTAGTAAAAGAATTCCTAGGTATAGAAATAAGTAAGCAATTTCAAAGCTCAGATTTTGGGGGTATTTTAAATGAAAAACAACTAAAGTATTGTGCTAATGATGTAATTTATCTTCATAAAATCTACGAATGCTTGAAAAAAATTTTAATAAGAGAAAATAGATATGAACTTTACATTAAATCAATTAATTGTATTTATACTAGAGTAGACTTAGATTTAGCATTATTTACAGAAGATATCTGGTCTCACTAAAAATTACTTTATGAAAAACAGTTATACTTCAATTGGAAAAGAAGTCATACATGCGGAGATAAAGGCCTTAAAAAAATTAAAAAATTCATTAAATAAGAATTTTAATAGAATAGTAAGCGCTATATTAAAATGTAAAGGCAAAGTAGTATTTACTGGAGTAGGTAAGTCTGGAATAGTCTCAAAAAAAATATCATCTACTCTTGCTTCTTTGGGTATCCCATCATTTTATGTAGATGCTGGATCGTGCTCTCACGGAGATCTGGGCATGATAAGTTCGGGAGATATATTAATTTTAATTAGTCATAGTGGAGAAACTTCAGAATTAAAAAATATCGTTCAGTTCTCAAAAAGAAATAAAAACATTACTCTTATAGGAGTTACATCAAAAAAAAATTCATTACTTTATAAATCTAGTGATATAAATTTTTTATTACCAACAATTACGGAGGCGGGACCAGGAAATTACATACCAAGCTCAAGTACAACAGTACAAATTAGCTTTGGTGATGCCTTGGCAATATCAACTCTAAAACGAAGAAAGTTTTCTAAGTATGATTTTAAAAAATTTCATCCAAGTGGAAGTCTTGGTCAAAGACTAAAAACAGTTGGTGAATTAATGTACAAGGGAAAAAATATTCCTTTCATTAATGAAAATTCAGATATCAAAGAAGCTTTAAAAGTTTTTAATAGAAAGAATCTAGGTGTTTTAATTGCAAAAAATAAAAATGGAAATACAACTGGTATAATTTCTGATGGAGACTTTAAAAGAATAAATAAAAAATCGGAAAATATAAAAAAATTGATAATTAAAAAAGTTATGAAAAAAAATCCTATAGTTGTTAATGAAAATATGCTGGCTGCTGAAGCACTTTCAATCATGAATAGTAAAAAAATAACAGCATTATGTGTTTTTAATAAAAAAAAAACAAAAACGACAGGCTTAATACATATGCATAACATATTGGACGCCAATATTAATTAATTATGACATTTAAATTTTATCTTCAGGGGTTATTAGTATTAATAATCGGTATAATTATAATATTTTTTTATTACTCATTTTTTTATTCAAAAAATAAAGAAATAATTAAAGAAAACAAAAATACAATTAAAAAAGAAATCTATATCAATGAAGAGATTTCTAATGAATTAACAAATATTGAATATAATTCCACAGATAGTAACGGAAATACTTTCTACATAAATGCGAAAAAAGCACTTATTGAATTTGATAATAAAGAAAAAAATGAGGTTCAAATGAAAGGTGTAACTTCTATAATTCTTTTGAAAAATAAAGGTCAAATAGTTGTCTCTTCTAAAAATGCAACCTATAATAAACTAAATCATGATACATTTTTTTACAATGATGTAGAAATAACATATTTAAATAATGTAATTGTTGCTCAAAATGTAGATTTAAAATTTTCTGAAAAAGAGTCAGTAATTTATAACAATGTGATTTATAAAAATAATGACATAAGTTTATATTCAGATAAAATATTTATTGATATGTTGACAGGCAATATAAAGCTTCAAATGTTAAATGATACGAATAAAGTCAAATTAATTGCGAGAAATGAGTTTATTAATTAAAAAGTTCAGAATTAAATCCTTTAAAGAGGAAAGACCTATAATAGAAATAAAAGACCTAACCATTACATATGGTAATAGACAGATTGTTGAAAAACTCAACCTAACGATTCAAAAATCTGAAATATGTGGCCTATTAGGACCAAACGGAGCAGGTAAAAGTTCCATCTATCACTCGATAATTGGTCTGGTAAAACCATCTTTTGGAAAAATTATAATCAATGGTATTGATGCTACACATATCCCAACTTATAAAAGATGTTCTGAGTTTGGTATATCTTGGGTTCCACAATATGGTGGTTCTTGGTCTGACCTGACAGTTTACGAAAATCTTATGGCAATTGCAGAACTCCATATTAAAATTAAAGATGAGAGGGCTCAAAAAATAAATAATTTAATAAGAAAATTTGAGCTTCAGAATGTAGTAAATTTGAAATCAAAATTTCTGTCTGGAGGTCAAATTAGAAAATTAACAATTGCGATGGCAATGGTAAAAGATACTAAAATTCTTATTTTAGATGAACCTTTTGCAGCTCTGGACCCTCAAAGTGTTAGAATGATCCAGCAAATTATTGTAAGTCTTCAAATGTTCGAAAGAATATCAGTAACAATATCAGATCATTCTTCAAGAGATTTGTTAAGTTGTGTTGATAATGCAATGATTTTATCTGAGGGTAAAATTGTAGCCAAAGGATCTCCTCAAGAACTTGTTAAAAATACCAAAGCAATCGAAGCTTACTTTGGTGAAGGTTTTAAATTTTAACCCAAAGTGAAAAATCAAATTAAAATTGAAAAAATTATTAAACCATTTTCAAAATCTATAACTGTATCCGGTGATAAAAGTATAAGTATAAGATGTATTTTATTTGCATCAATTGCAATTGGTAAATCGAAAATATTTAATTTGCTAGATTCTGAAGATGTAATTAGTGCTCTAAAAATTATAAAAAAAATTGGTGTAAATTATAAAAAAAGAAAAAATTACTTAGAAATTAATGGAGTGGGCATTAATGGTTTCTCATTTAAAAATAATACATTAATAAATGCTGGAAATTCAGGAACACTTGCAAGATGTATACTAGGATTATGTTCTGCAATTGATAAAAATCTAATTTTAACAGGTGATATCAGTTTATCTAAAAGAGATTTTTCAAGAGTTATTAAGCCCTTATCTTTATTTGGTGTAAATATTAAAAATAACAAAGATAAATTGCCTATTAAATTTATTGGATCAAATTTACTTAGACCGATAAATTATATTGAAAACAAAGGTAGCGCTCAAATCAAGACCTGTATAATTTTAAGCGCAATAAATACACATGGTATTACAAAAATAAAGGCGAGGACATCTAGAAATCATACTGAGCTATTATTAAATCATTTAGATTATCCTATTAAGGTTATTAAAAAAAAAAACTACGATCTAATAAGTATTGCAGGTTTAAAACAGTTTAATAGTTTTAGATATAAAATTCCTGGTGATATAAGCTCAGCTTCTTTTTTTATTGTATTAACATTGTTATCAAAAAATTCTAAATTAGTTATTAAAGATATAAATATAAATCCTTCAAGAATTGGGATCTTAAAAATTTTAAACAAAATGAATGCAAAAATTGAAATTTTAAATAAAAGAAAATATAAAGGTGAACAAATTGGTGATATAAAAATTATAAGTAGAAAAACATTTAAGTCAATAAAATGTCCTCAAAATTTAAATAGTTCTGCTATTGATGAATTTTTATTAATTTTTTTAATTGCAGCAAAAGCTAGGGGGGTTTCAAGCTTTAAAAATTTAGGAGAGCTAAACCAAAAAGAAAGTCCGAGATTAGATATCGCAATTCACTTCTTAAAAATGATAGGAGTAAAAGTTATAAGAAATCAAAATGATATTAAGATATTTGGTAATCCTAATTTGATATTGAATAATGAGTATAGAATTAAAAATTATTTGAAAGATCACAGAATATTTATGATGTCTGTAGTGGCCGCTTTAACTTTGGGAGGAAAATGGAAAGTAGATGATAAGGATTCTGTCAAAACATCATTTCCAGATTTTTTAAAAATATCGAAATACTTGGGAGCCAAAATAAATTGAAAAAAAGACAATTTATAACAGTTGCCATTGACTCGCCAGCAGCGGCAGGCGCTGGTACACAAGCAAAATTAATTGCAAGACATTATAACCTCCTACACCTCGATACTGGACGTATATACAGACTAATTGGAAAATTTAGATTACAAAATCCAAAAAAATTTAATTACGTTACAATTAAAAAAAAAATTAAACTATTAAAAATTATAGATCTAAAAAATAAAGATCTATTATCTGACAAAGTTGCAACATCAGCTGCATTAATAGCAAAAGATAAAAAAATTAGAAAAATAGTCTATAAATTTCAACAAAGATGTGCGTATAACCCACCAAAGAAATATTCTGGATCAGTTCTTGACGGCAGGGATATAACCAGTGTAATTTTAAAAGATGCTTTATTTAAGTTTTTTATAACTGCAAACGTAAAAACTAGAGCTAGAAGAAGATACAAGGAATATAAACTACAAAATAAAAAAATATCGTTCAAAGAAGTACTTAAAAGCCTTAAAAATAGGGATAAATCTGATCGTACTAGAAAGTTTGGTCCATTAAAAAAAACAAAAGATAGTGTATTGATAAACTCAGAAAATCTTAGTAGAAACCAATGCTTTTTAAAAATAAAAGCAATTATGGATAGGAAACTGAATAATTAATGGAAGTTTATAAAAATATTTCGAACAATCAAGATAAAGAGTTTAAAAAACTATTAGTTGATAATTTTTCAAAAACTAAAATCGAGGAAGGAAAACTGCTAGTAGGAACCATTACAAAAATAACTGAAAAGCATGTTTACCTTTTAATTTCTGGAATGAAAAGTGAAGCATTAATAGACATTGGGGAAATAAAAACTATTTATGGTGATAAGCAAATTAAAGAAAATGAAAAACTAGAAGTATATCTTGAAAAAATTGAGGATAAAAATGGTGAGGTAATTGTTTCTGCTTCTAGAGCAAAAAAAATTAGAGGATGGTACGAACTTGAAAAAGCTTATGAAACTAATGAAAATGTTAAAGGTAAAATAGTATCAAAGTGTAAAGGTGGAGTAATTGTCGAGCATCTAGATACAAAATCACTAATGTTTTGCCCGGGATCTCAGATTGATTCGAAACCATTAAAATCATTTGATCATTTATTTGGAGTGGAACAAGAATTTAAAATTATCAAACTTGATAAATTTAGAGGTAATGCTTGTGTATCTAGAAGAGAGGTGATCAGTTCATTCAAAAAAGAGGATAAAGCAAAAATTTTAGAAAAATATAAAGTTGGAGATATAATAGAGAATGCGGTTGTTAAAGGATACAGTTCTTTTGGATGTTTCTTTGAGGTAAATAACGAGATAGACGTACTGGTGCACTTACAAGAAATATCTTACTCGAGAATTAATCATCCTGATGAAGTTTTTACGATCGGAGAAAAACATAAACTTAAAATAATTTCTATCGATAATGAAAAAATGCAAATTTCCTGTTCCATAAAAGCACTAACACCAGATCCTTTTGAAAATATTGCAAATTATACAGTGGGTAAATCTTATAAAGCCAAAGTTATAAAGGTGGTAGATTATGGAGCTTTTTGTGAACTGCAACCTGGCTTAACATGTCTACTTCATTCGAGTGAAATTAGTTGGAATAAAAAAAATGTAAATCCAAATAAATTTTTAAAAGTAAATGATGAAATTGATTGTGTAATTACTGATATAGATAAAGAAAAAAAGAGAGTTGCTATATCTCATAAACTAGCAAAAGAAAATCCTTTTGAATCATTTGAAAATAAGTATCCAGTTGGATCAACTGTAAAAGGTAAAATATCAAATATAAAAGATTACTCCATTTATTTAAATATAGATGAGTTTGGAATAGATGGCTTCCTACATGCTAATGACCTTTCATATACTGCAAAACCTGACGAAGAAATTAAAAAGTATCAAAAGAATGATGAAATAGAAGTTAAAGTTCTGGAAATAAAATCGAAAGAACAAAGAATAAAATTTGGAATTAAACAAATGCAAGAAGATCCTTTCAATATTTTAAATAGCAAAAAAGAAAATGACATAATTACTGTAAAAGTAAAATCAACGAATTCAAAAGGGATTGTAGTTTGTCCTGAAGGAAGTGATTTAGAAATTATAATTAAAAAAAATCAAATAGCAATAAATGCGGAGGATGCGAGATCAAATAGATTTATTCCTGGAGATAGAATTGATGCTGCTATATCTGAAATCAATATTGAAAAAAGAAAAATAGTTCTTAGTATTAAGTTACTTGAGGAAATGCAAAATAAAGAGGCGGTATCAAAGTTTTCAAGCCCACTAAGTGGAAAGAATCTTCCATTTTCTTCACTTTCTGAAAAACTTGATAATAAGAAAAAAGAGGATAAATAAATTTAGTTTGCCTGTTTCAAGACAAGAAATAATTAACAAAATTTCCAAAAATTTCCCCAACCTTTATAAGAAAGATATCACAAGACTAATTAATATTTTTCTATATGAAATAACAAAGGCACTTTCAAACGGAGAGAGGGTAGAATTAAGAGACGTAATGATGTTTGAAACAAGGGTACAGAAAGAAAGATTATCTATAAATCCGAGAACATTGGAAAAATTCAAGACTCCTACAAAAAAAACTATTATTTTTAAGTCTTCTAAAGAGTGGAAATATAAATTGAATGAAAAAAAATAAATTAATTTTTGTTGCATGCGATACTGCTGATATTAGTCAAGTTAAAAAAATCCTTAAAGAAACAAAATCAAAAAAACTTAAAATAATTCCAAAATTTGGCTTGCAATTTTTTTATAGTAAATATGGGAGAAAATTTTTGGAAAAATTTAAAGGAAACTATTTTCTAGATTTAAAAATAATGGATGTAGATAACACTGCGATATCAGCTTTGGATTCTATAAAAGATCTAAAAGGATGCAGATATACTACGGTCCATGCTCATGGTGGATTAAAAATGATGAGGGCTGTAGTGAAAAAAGCAAGAAAATTTAATAAATTAATTCTTGGAGTGACTGTTCTTACTAGTTTAAATAATAAAAGTATTAAAGAAATTGGACATACAAGAAATATAGATAAACTAGTTTTAAAACAAGCTGGACTGATAAAAAAAGCAGGATGCCATGGTATAGTCGCTTCTGCACGTGAAGCAAAAATTATAAAAAAAAAATATAAAAACTTGTTTGTAGTTACTCCTGGAATAAGACTACCAGGAGACAAGAAAGATGAACAGGCTCGTGTAGTTACTCCTTTTGATGCATTATATAAAAATAACTCAGATGCAATAGTAATTGGAAGGACTCTAACAAGATCAAATATAAAAAATAATATTAAAAGATTAATTGATCATTTAAGTCCATGATCAAAGGTGTAAAAATTTGCGGCATATCGGACTCTAAAACATTAAACTATATTTTAAATCATCAATATCCTCCAAAATTTATAGGTTTCATATGCAATTATGAAAAAAGTAAACGTTATGTTCCGTTAGACAAATTAAAAGAATTAATTCAAATAAATAAAGGAAATATAAATTTTGTTTCTGTTTTAGTTAATCCTGATAATGAAATATTAGAGGAAATAAAGAATCTAAATTTTGACTACTATCAATTATATAATGTTGATCCTGATAGGACAGAATTAATAAAAAAAAAATATAAAAAAAAAATAATTTCAGCTTTAACAATTGAAAAACAAGAGGATGTAGAAAAATATATATTTTATAAAGATATTTCTGATATTATTCTATTTGATGGAAAGGGATATGAAAAATCAGTAAGTTTTGACCATAATTTTTTATCAAATGTGTCTAACAATATTACAAAAATGATAGCTGGGAATATTAAAATTGATAGCATTCCGTATATAAAAGAAACTGATTATTTTATTGATTTAAGTGGCTCATTAGAAAATGAGGAAGGAAAAAAAGATTTACAAAAAATAGATAATTTTTTAAAGAACATCAAAGAATATGAAAATTAGAAAAAAAATTCAATTGATTGATCAACATGATAAGTTTGGTATCTGGGGTAAAAAATTTGGGGGAAATTTTGTACCTGAAACACTTAAAAAACCTATTAAAGATTTAGAAAATCTTTTTTCTAAGTTGAGAAATAATAAAAATTTTATTGGTGAAAGAGATAAATATTTCAAAAGTTGGATTGGATCCCCTACCAGATTTATAAAGCTTGAAAATTTATCAAATCATTTAAAAGGAGCAGAAATTTGGAGTAAAGTAGTTTCAGATGCAAATGGAGGTGCTCACAAAATATATAATGCTACAGTACATTGTTTGCTGGCAAAAAAAGCTGGAAAAAAGTTTATAGTTGGTGATACGGGTGCTGGTTATGCGGGAAAAATGCTAAGTATGGCTGCAAAAAAATTCGGGCTTAAATGTAAAATTTTTATGGGCGCAAAAGATATACAAAGACAACAACCAAATGTTAAATCAATGAAGAAAAATGGTGCAGAGGTTATACCGGTATACACTGGCAGCCAAACTCTTGTAGATGCAGTTTCAGAATGTATGAGATACTGGGTAGCAAATTGCGATACAACTGCTATGTGTGTCGGTTCTACAGTTGGACCAAATATTTTTGTAAAAATATGTGGATGGAGTACTAGCCAAATATCTAGAGAGTTAAAAGTTCAAATTAAAGACGAGTTTGGTAAAATTCCAAAAAAATTAAAACTTTATAACTGTGTAGGAGGTGGATCTTCTAGTTATGGTTTTTGGAGTGAGTTTATAGATTACCCAAAAAATCAAGTTGAACTTATTGGGATAGAGGCCGGTGGTCCAAAAAATAGTAAAAGACATGCTGCACCACTAACTTATGGATCAAAAATTGGAATTCTTCATGGAGCATCCCAATACGTGAATCAAAACAATGACGGTCAAATTGAGGAAACAGAATCTATTTCAGCTGGATTAGATTATCCAGGCGTATCTCCATTACATTGTTTTTTAAAGGATACTAAAAGAGCTAGATACACTGCTGCAAGTGATGAAGACGCTTTAAGTGCTTATAAGCTTGTAACCAAATTTGAAAATCTAAGACCGTCTCTCGAACCTTGTCACGCTTTCTCAGTTGCAATAAGAGAATCTAGAAAATTAAGCAAAAATACAATTGTCGTAGTTAATAGTTGTGGAGATGCACACAAAGATAAAAATATTTTAAAAGTAAGATTGGGTAAAAAATATGCAGAATTCGATTAGCCAAGCATTTAAAAGGGCAAAACAAAAAAAGCGTCCCGCTCTACTAACTTATACAGTGGCTGGAGACAATTCAAAAAAAACATCAATTGAAATATTGAATTCATTATCCAAAATTGTTGATATTTGTGAACTTGGATTCCCACACAATACACCTATAGCTGACGGTGGTCAAATCCAGACAAGTGCTTATCGAGCAATTAAAAATGGAATAAAAATCAATGATGTCTTTGAGATAGTTAAAAAATTTAAAAAAAATAAATTTTCTACACCATTAATTTTAATGGGTTATTATAATATGATATATCAATTCGGAGAAAATAATTTTTTAATTAAGTGTAAAAATTCGGGCGTTGATGGAATTATCGTAGTAGATTTACCTTGGCCAGAAAATAAATTATTTGCAAAAAAATGCAAAAAAAAAAATATTTGTTTTGTTCAACTTATTTCACCTACTACATCTAATAGTAGAGCAAAAAAAATTATTAAAGACTCACATGATATGATTTATTACATCTCAATGTTGTCTACAACTGGAGGAAAATTAAAAGTTTCTCCAAAGAATATTATAAAAAACTATCAAAAAATAAAAAAAATAAATCCAAGAAAGAATTATATAATTGGTTTTGGAATAACCAAAAAAACAATTGGTAAATTAAAATCAGCAGATGGCTTAGTTGTTGGAAGTGCTATTTGTGAGGAAATTACAAAAAGTATTAAAAAAGGACAAAATCCTGTCACAAATGTAAGCCAAAATGTGATAAAGTTAAAAAAGTTAATTTCATGAATTGGATAAATAAAATAAAAAAACTCGGTGAAAGTATAAAACAAAATATTAATAAAAAATTTCCTACTAGATCTGAAAGAGAAAGTAGCGCTTGGACAAGTTGTTGCAAAGGACCTTTATTAAAAAAAGAATTAGAAGAAAATTTATTTGTATGCCCACATTGTAATAAACATCACAGAATTAGTCCAAAACAAAGATTTGATTTATTAGGATTTTCAAATTATGAAATTTTAAAAACTCCAATACCTAAAGATGATCCTTTAGGATGGATTGACACAAAATCTTATAAGGACAGGTTAAAAGATGCTAGAAAAAAAACAAATCAAGATTGTGCTGTGGTTATTGCTAAAGGAAATTTACGTGGCATAGACATTACTATTGGAGCCACAAACTTTAATTTTATTGGCGGCTCAAGTGGTGCTGCCGAGACAGAAGCTATTGTTTATGGTGTACAACATGCAATTGATAATAAAACACCCTTTGTTTTTTTTCCTTGTGGCGGTGGTCAGAGAATGTTTGAAAGCCCAATTGCTCTAGCAGGAATGACTAAAACAACACTAGCAATTAATGAATTAAAAAAAAATAATTTACCCTACTTAGTCTGCTTCACTGACCCAACTGCGGGGGGTATAACTGCAAGTTTTGCTATGTTGGGCGATATACAGTTTTCTGAACCAGGAGCATTAATTGCATTTGCAGGACGTAGAGTAGTACAAGCAACTGTAAAGGAAGAGTTGCCACCAGATTTTCAGACAGCAGAATTTTTATTAAAGCATGGTTTTGTTGATAGGATTGTTGAAAGAAAGAATTTAGCCTCTGAAATAAAATTATTATTATCTTTATTGCTTAAGAAAAATTCTGAAGTAAATTCAGAAAATAATGAACAAACTTCAGATATTAATATCCAAACTAGAGAGGCATCATAAACGTAAAATTGATTTATCTTTAGATCGAACATTTAACCTCCTTAAAAAACTTGGGAATCCACAAGGTAAAATAAGAAATGTTATTAATGTAGTTGGTACAAATGCCAAAGCAAGTATGGCTTACAGTCTCAAATCTATATTGAATAAAGCAGGGTACAAATGTAATTTATATACCTCACCTCACCTCCAATCTTTTACTGAAAGATTTATATTTAATGATGAGGAAATTAAAGAAGAAGATCTTATTGAAATATTAAGTTACATAGAAAAAGTGCTAGGAGATGATAATGCAAGCATTTTTGAAATTTTAACTTGTGCTTTTTTAAAATATGCAGAAAATTTTAAAGATAATGTAAACATAATAGAGGCTGGTCTTTTTTTTCAATTTGATAGTACAAATGTTTTTAAAAATAATCTTATGAGCTTAGTTGGGGTGATACATACCGACCATTTACAATGGCTCAAAAATAAAACTATAGACAGTATAATTTATGAAAAAACATCTAAGCTTCTTAACTCAAATATATTTGTAAATAGACAAATTAATGAAAATATAAGAGACAAAATAGAAAATGCTCTTGTAAATAACTCATCTAACAAATATTTTTTTGGAAAAGACTTTAATGTTTCAAAGCAAGAAAATGGATTTATACATTATCAAGATAATATTAGTGAGATAATACTACCAGAGCCAAATTTACTAGGAGATCACCAACTATATAATATCAGTACTTCTATAGCTGCATCAAGAAAGATGTTTAATGTTAAAGATGAACATATAAAAAAAGGTATTACTAATATTGAACTTAAAGGAAGATTGCAGGAATTACACTTTGGTAAACTAAAAAATATTTGTGGCAAAAATAGATTAATTATTGATGGAGGTCATAATGAAAGCTCGAGTATATCTATTTCCAATTGGATAAAACAGCAACAACAAGATGTTCACTTAATCTGTGGAATGATGAAAGATAAAGAACATTATGAATTTATGAAGCATTTTAAAGGTATAGTTAAATCAATAACTTTGATTGATATACCTAATCAGGTGGGATCAATTTCAAAAGAAGAATTTAAAGATAAATTGAATGCTTTAAAAATGGAAATAAATCTATCTCAATCAATTAAAGAAGCAGTTAAAATAAACTCTAAACATCAAGAAACAATTTGTCTTTTTGCAGGTTCGCTTTATATGGTTGGAGAAGTTTTAAATCTTAATTAAATATTCTGCTCTATCCAAGATTTTAAATCTGATTTAGTTGTTGCTCCAACTTTTGTAGCTTTAAGTTCACCGCCTTTAAACAGTAACATAGTTGGAATTCCTCTTACGCCGTACTTGGTCGGTGTATTAGGTTCATTATCAATGTTATGTTTTGCAATAGTGACTTGAGCTGACATTTCATCTGAAAGTTCCTCGAGGATCGGTCCGATCATCTTACAAGGTCCTCAGTTTTTTGTATCGATAGTCCCCCTGGAAAAACCAAGGGGACTATCGACACCATTCAGCCCAAAAGTCAACTATGACTGGTTTTCCAGCTTTAATGACTTCTGTATCAAAATTATCATCTGTAACACTAATCGTTGCCATATGTTTTTTATAGAAATAAAAATAAATTAATCAAGCATTAAATTGTCTTCATCCACATCTAATAAGTCTTCGGATAAGTCACTATTAATTAAAATGGATGTAATAATTGATCTTATATTTTTTTTATTTTCGTCAAAATTACTTTTTCGATTCTTAATTTGTAGTTGGTATGATCTTTCATCTTTGTCAATTTGTAGACCTTCTTTTTTAATTCCATTAATGGTTTTGCTATATTGAATTCTAAATTCATTACCATTTATATAATTATAAAGTTTTTGAGCTTTTGCGGAAACATCATTTTTGCTTAATTGATTTTTATTCAATTGTTGAATGAGTTTTCTATGTGTGGCTACTAATTGCCTTAAAACAGGTCTTTCACAACAAATTATAATTTTTCCATTTTCTCTTTCTTCCACATAATTATTAGATTTTTTTGGCATCACTTTTGTATAAATAAATCCAACAATTGCGTCTTCCGTTGACATATCATCTAATAATTTTGATACCCATTTCTCATCAAAATTAAGCACATCTTTACTTTCATGTAGCATTTTACCAATGGTTTGATTTTTGGATTGAACAAATTGAATAACATCTGCTCCTCGTTTACCTTTTTTAACAGGTTCAAATTTATCCTGGGGAAACTCTTTTTTAAGATACTCTTCTAATAATTCTTCTTGAACCTCACCTTTTCTTTCAACAGGGCTTTGACTGGCCACTCTAGCTGCTTCTTCTGCTTTTTTTCTCATTCTTTCAATATCAATTTGGTGAGCTTTTTTTATTTTTTCTTTTTCTTCTTTTAAGGAATCAATTTCTTTTTTAGCTTTTTTCTCTACTTCTAATTTTATTCTTTTCTCGTTTTCTTGGCTTTCTTTTTTAATTTCTTTAAGTTCTTCTGTGGCTTGTTTTTTTGCTTCTTCTTTTATCTTTTTCTGCTCATCTATTTTTATTTTTTCTAATTGTTTCTGGTGCTCTTGTTGTTGTTTTTCTAACTTTTGATTTAGTTTATTTTCTAGTTCTTGCTCTCTTTTTTTAGACTTTAATTGTTCTTCTTTTTGAAGTTTTTTGCGATACTCTTGTGCTTCATGTTTTAAGCTTTCTTCAATTGGAAATACTTTATTACAATGGGGGCATTTAATCTGTTGTTTCATAATCTATTTAGTATCAATTACTTTATCATAAATTAATGCAATGTATCATTTTCATTATCTGGTTTTTTTTCTCCAATTAATTTACCTTCTTTAGGTGCTTCATCCCATTCTTTAAATTCATGGAGCCATTCTTTATGATTGTTTAAGATTTCTTTTGTTGTTGCTTTTAAATAATGACGATAAAGAGGATAGCTAAACTGAAATATCATTCTCTGTAACAATCTATATAAAAATATATAAAAGCAGTATCCCATATCTAAAAAGCTTTTTCTAGAAGCCTTTAAATAAGTCTCCACTAGTTCTTTTGCTAGATCATCCATTTTACTCTTTTCCATTTTTTCTGTTTGGATTTTATTGTTATCTTTTGACTTATTGATGAAATTGATAACTTCTGCTTTTTTTTCTGTTTTCTTGATTTCTTTTTTCTTAACTCTTTTTTTCTTTGTAAAAAGTTTAAAAAGTTTTTTAATCATAATTAAATCTTAGAATATTTCTCCTCTAAAAAGTTTCCATATTGATCAATTTCATCTAAAAATTTTAATTTTTCATCCTTTGATTTAAACGCAAACATCATGTCATCTTTTTCTCTTAAATCATCAATCTCTTTTTGGAGTTTTGCAATAGTCCCCCACTTTTCATTACCCATACTTAAAATTCTATCTGCAATTTTCTTTTTAATTTTCTTATAAACTGGTTCAGGTAATACATCTGGAGCTTCATTAAAAATGACTTGTTCACCAAATATTTTCATTCTTTTATCTTCAAATTTATCTAACATTTTGAATTTTTCATCCCAAGGAGCTGCATGCCATTTTGGAAAAAGAAATTTATCTTTGTCAGGTGTAAATCCTTTGTAGATCTGTTCTTCAGGCTCTAAATCTACCTGAGAATCTGTTTCAGCTTTTTCTTCTGCATTTTCTCTTAAAATATTGCACACATCTTCAGCAAATTTTGCATTAGATTTTACTAATTCAGCTCTTTTTTTTAATAGATCTCGGCCTATTGCATTATAAGGTTCAACTTTCATTCCATAACTTGCATCAATTATGATTGGCGCTTTATTAGAACGAATAGTTCTTAAAAATTTAGGGGCTTTGTTCATTTCTTTTTTAAGTTCTGAATAAGATAATTTAAACAAAGGTTCTACGTCTGTACGTAAATCTACTGCTTGCCCATATTTCCAAATAGGATGTATACAATTGCTTGGATGCAGTGGTGCACAGAGGTACAAGCGACTACGAGAATAAAAATATTCATTGACCGTTATCATGGTTTCTTTTTTGATAATCTCCTCAACTTTTTGTCTGCTACTTGTATTAAAATAAGTCTGCCATAACTCTGGTTGTTTCTGTTTTACAATTGAAAGTACGTTTCCAGTTAATTCAGCATCAAATAGCGCGGAATGGCTCGCCTCTGTATCAAAGCCATTTAATCTTCCAAGCGATTCTAATTTCATTGAAACATTTCCTTTTGAATTTAATTCAGTATTTAAAACAGTTGGGTCAACTGCATATGCTGCTCTAATTATATTGAGTGCATCATGTCGAACATTGCCTTTTGTATTTGTTAAATATGGATCTCTTAAAGATTTAAAAAACTCCTTCCTAACGCACTCCTCATCAAAATTTATTGACGAAAAACCAATGAAGGTCAGCGGCGATGTTTTAGACCAGTCTTTAAATTTTTGTTCCACCTGGCCAATTAATTGATAGTGGGATAAATTTTGTTTAGTCAGTAGATCAATTGAAGACCGGTTAACACATAAAGCAGCTGCGCTAGGAACTCTGTCTTGAGGTAATCGACATCTTGCACTAAATCGCTCAATTTCTTTAAAATTTTCATCTAATAATAGGGCGCCAAATTCAATAATAGTAGCCCAATCTGTTGCAGCTTGATCTGTTTCAATATCATACAATACGTATTTCATTATTTTTCTCCAACTCTCTTTTTAATATTTTCATTTATTTCAAGATTTTGAATTCTTTCTGAAGCTTTTGTTATTTTGTTTACTGATGTTTTTAATTTTTCAATTGTATCAGAGTTGTTATTATGTCTTGTCTCCAGCTCTTTAAATCTATCTTTGAAAGTTTCTATAATTTGAGATAAACCATCAACCTCTTTTTGAATAACATGTGTTTGTTCATACATTTCTCTATTTTGCATTAATAATCTATATGTTCTTAGAAAACTCCAAAGTGTACTTGGAGAAGTAATAATCACATTTTTCTTACGAGCTTCCTTGATAAAATCATCAGAAATTTCCTCTATTGCTCTAAAAACTCCTTCTGAAGCAACAAACATAATTGCATAAGGGGCTGTTTCACCTGTAATTACATATTTTTCAGAAATATCATCTACATGTTTGCTGATATTTTTTTCAAATTCTTTAAGGTAATTTTTTCGTCTTTGTTCATCTGTTTCTTGGTTATAATTTTTATAATTTTCCCAAGAGAATTTAGAATCTATACAAATAATCTCACTTGATACATCTTGGTTAAAAGTCAAAAGACAATCAACTCGCTTGTCGTTTGAAAGAGTGTGTTCAAAATTATAATGTTTTGAAATTAAGCAATCTTTAACAATATCTTCTAGATACTCATTGCCCATTTTCCCTCTTCTAGTTTTGTCACTAAATAAGTTAGAAAAATCAGTGATTTTTATATTTAATTCTTCAATGTTGGATTGAGCTTTATCAATGTTATCTAGTTTGTTTGATATATCTGCAAAATCTTCGGATTTATCTTTTGAATTTAACTTTTGATAAATTAATAAAACAAAAACAACTACAACTGCTAATGCTCCAATTACTATATATTCCAACATATTTTCCTCATATTTAATTTACGAAGACTAGTCTAAATCAGAGTTTAGAAAGAAAGTTGAAAGCAAGAAACACAACTCAGGATCTAAACTAGTACCTTCGTATTCTAGATAAATTAGATTGTTTAGATTGAGTGAAAAGAAAGGACTAAACATCACAAGATCTAAACAAGTACTTATTTATTTAGTATTTTTTACTTTATCAAAGTGTTTTTTAAAAGTCAATAACTTTTTTTATTTTTTTATACTGGAATAATATTGCTCAACTCTTTCTAAAAATCTATTTTGATATTCTTTTAATTTATCGCCATAAATTACAAAACGCTGAAAAACAATATCTTTAGTACAAAATAAAATTACACCTTGATTAATATTAGTTCCATAAACAACATTGTGGGCCAAGGAATATGCGGCTAATTGCAAATAATACGTATCATTCCAGCTTTCACTGCGTAATTTGTTTCCATTTTTGAAGTCAACACAAGTTTGATATTTTTCATATACACAAAATAAATCAGCTGCTCCGGCGTATTTACCTGGGTAAGCTACAACTGATTCTACCCCCCATATTTCGTCTACTTTATTTCTAAGGCCATTTTCAATTATTTCATCTGCCATTCTTTTTTCGAGGGTGTTATCGCCTAATAATTCAAGATTTAGCTTACCTAGTAAGAATTTTTCAAGATAATCGTGCATGGAAGAACCTCGTTCACGAGATTCTCTTGATATTATTTCAGCTTGTCTTTCTCCTACTTTTTGTTTCCAACGATTTAATGAATCGATTTCACTTTGTGGCTTGGTTGCCTCTAATATTGTTGTCACGGATGGAAGTTTTTCATTATTTACATCATAAAGTCTTTTTCCGTTATAAAGAGCTCTAGTTGAGGTTGGATAATTAAATTTATTATTCCACTGCATATTTACTTAATATTTTACTAAAGTTAATTAATCAATAGTATTCAAATTTCTTTTCCTTTTTCCAAGCTTTTGAAGAACCTAGTTTATTTTTATTTATTGGCTCAAAAGGATTAACAAAACGAATGTAACATAGTCTGTGAATTCTATTTTTTTAGTAAATTTATTATTTTATTAATGCCTTTTTTTTTCAAACTCAGTTTAGAACTCATAAGGCAAGCTTCGGTTTTTAAAATTAAACCATCTTTTAATATTCTAAGATTGTTTGCTTTTAAGGTGGCACCACTTGAGGTGATATCCGATATAACCTCAGCTGTGCCTGCTTGAACAGCAGCCTCAGTAGATCCTAAGCTTCTTAAAATTTGGAATTGGCTAATTCCTTTTGAATATAAAAATGCTTGAGTGAGCGCTGGATATTTAGTTGAAATTCTAATTAATCTTCCTTTTTTCTTCTTAAATTCATAAGCTACTTCATCTAAATCTAATAGTGTCTGCACATCAATCCATAATTCACTTATAGCTAAAACTAAATCTGCTCTTCCAAAGTTTAATCTTTTATTAATTATTATATTTCTTTGTATATTTGCTTCACTTTCTTTAAGAAGATCATATCCTGAAATAGCAATATCAATATTACCTTGAGATAAAGATTCTATTGCTTCTCTTGCGTGCAGATAAATTATTTTAATTTCAGGATGATTTTTTACATAACCAAATAAATCTCTTTCACCTCTTTCAGAATAAATCTGAAGTTTTTTCTTTTTAAAAATTTCTAAAGATTTTTCACGCAATCTTCCTTTTGCAGGCAAAGCAATATTAATTATATTGTTATTCATAAACTCCCATATTAATGGCTGCTCCAACTGCAGGAACTTTTTTAAAACCTAAATTTTCAGTTAATCGGTCATAACGACCTCCTAAAATAAAGTTGCTAACTTTAGATTTAATTTTGACATCGATTGAGAAAACAATTGAGGAATATATTTCTAGTTCTCTACCATTAGATGTTAGAAATTCTACTTTTAAGTTTTTATTATTTTTTTTCTGGATAGGAAAATAATCTTTCCCAACAATAATATTTAGTGAATACTTTTTAAAAAAAGAATTAAGGATTTTAGGCGCTTTCTCTAATGGACATTTTATTTTAAGAAACTCTTTAATAATTTTTGTATTTATTTTTCCCCTTGAACTTCTTCGTGGATCATTAATTTTCATACTGAATCTTTCAAGAATTTCTTGATAAGTTCTTCCAGCAATAACTTTATTTTTGTCCATTTTTTGCATTTTTTTAAATTTTGACTTATCAGTTTCTACAAACACAGGGTCAATGTCTGAATTTGTTTCAAGTCTTTTTAATAACTGGCTAAAATAATTTTCATTCCAATAATATCTTTTCAATCTTTGTTTCCATCTTTGAGGCATTTCTAATTTATCAACTAAAAGATAGAACAATTCTACATTCCCTAATTTTAAAGTTGCTTTATTAAATCCACTTAATTTTAAAACTTTGAGAGAGGTATTTATTATTTCACGATCATCTTTTTCTTTATTGTTAGAACCTAGTATTTCAAATCCAATTTGATTTTTTATGATGCTATCTTTTTTTTGGTAAGTTTTTCTATATGCCTCTGCATTATAAAAAATCTTTTCCCTTTTTTTAGATTTATTATCTAAGTATCTAAGAACAGATGAAATACTTAAATCGGGTCTTAAACATAATTCATTTCCTTTTAAATCTTGAAAAGAAAAAAGGAACTTTCTAAAATTTTCGCCTGATCTTCTTAGAATGTACTTTGTTTCGATTACTGAATCTAATTCAATATTTTTAAACCCGCTAGATTTAATCGATCTAAGGATTTTATTAGATAAGTTTTTTGATTTCATTTATTAAATTTTTTGATGAGATCGATATTTGATCGTTTTCTTTTTTAGATTTTAATTTCTTAATTGTTATTTTGCCTTGCTCAATTTCTTCTTGGCCGCAAATTATTGCAAGAGAACAACCCTTTTTATCAGCATAAGTTAATTGTTTTTTTAAATTTTTACTTGGATCAAGATATATCTCAGAATTAATATTATTTTCTCTAAGCTCATTTACAATTTTATAATATTGATCTAAATAATTTGGATCTAAAACACAAACTAGAATGTTATTGTTATCTTCTTCTTTAAATTGATCTAATTGATCAAGAGCAAAAACTAACCTGTCCACTCCAATAGACATTCCTGTACCTTTAAAGTCAACACCCTTAAATCTTTTAATGAGTGAATTGTACCTGCCTCCAGATGCACAAGAACCTATATCTATTTCTTTACCTTGGGCGTTTTTCCCTTTGAAATTTAAATTTGTCTCAACACAGAAACCAGAATAATACGCTAGACCTCTAACTATGTTAAAATTCGTTTTAACTTGATTTGAAAATTTTCCTTTTAATAAAATATTAAATAATTCCTCTATTTCTTTTATGCCTTCTTGTGAGATTTCATTTTTAATATTTGATTTTAGAGAATTGATATCTTTTATTTTTAAGAATTCTATTATCTGAGAGGTTTGATCACTAGTTAAATTAGCGCCTTTAGTTATGGCTCCACTCTCATCTTTTCTCTCTTTTTGTAATAGATCATTTACACCATCTAATCCAATTCTTTCTAGTTTATCAATTGCTCTGATTACTTTAAGTTCTTGATCGCTAGTTATTTTTAATTCAGCCATTAATCCTTGAACAATTTTCCTATTTGAGACATTGATGGTAAATTGATCTGACTTAAGACCACAATTTAAAAATGTATCTGCAATAATGTTACAAATTTCGGTATCTGCCTGTGCTTCGTTAACATTGCCTATAATATCAGCATCAAATTGCATGAAAGATCTATATCTCGCACTGTCAGGCTTCTCTCGCCTAAAAACATCTCCATAGGTATATCTTTTGTAAGGGAATGTTAGGTCTCTATAATTTTGAGCAACAAACCTTGCTAGCGGTGCGCTCATATCATAACGGAGGGTTAAGGATTCCTTATCATCCTTAAATGAAAATACATCTGACATAGGATTAGACTCATCATCTGCAAGAAATGATCCTATATTTTCACTAATTTCCATTGGAGAAGTTTCCAATGGTAAAAATCCATATTTTGAAAAATTAGCCTCAATTATTTTTAATATTTTTTTCTTTAAAGCTAATTCTTTGCCCCATCTGTCTTTAAATCCTTTTGGAAGACTGGGTATTAAATTGTTTTCTTTTTTCATTTTTGGTACTGCCGCTTGGAATCGCACCAAGATAGCCCGCTCCACAGGCGGGAGTAATAACTATTATACGACGGCAGCTTCCTTTCACTGTTTTATACTAATAATTGTTAAATTTAAATTTTTAAAATGATTAAATAGCTAGCGTGCAGCCAGCATGAAAATGATGTCTGTGAGTAGATCTGAAAGTACTAATTTTATTAATCATTGGTAATTAAATAGCATTAAAATTTAAAAATTCAAGGATGAATTGTATAGGAATAGTTTTAGTAAATTTTTACTAATACATCCCTATACAATAATGTTGATGATTAAGATTTACGACGTTTTTTGTAAGTTGACTGCCGAAGGACCTTTGTCTGCATCCTCGACATCGAAAGTAAGTTCATCACCTTCGTTCAAGAATTTTAATCCTGCATCCCTAACTGCGCTCGCATGTACGAACACATCTTTTTCTTTATCTTCTCTTTCGATAAACCCGTAACCCTTCTTCGAGTTGTACCATTTTATTTTACCTTTTAGACTCATTTTTACTCTTTCTTCGTTGTTATTAATTAAGCTAAATTTTAGCTTGGGTGTTTGTTAATGTATTTTTAAAATTTATTCAAGAAATTATTTTGTGGTGGAACCCCCTGGAAACGAACCAGGTCCTAACGCTTTTCAGGCGTTCGTGCGCACCAGCTACACCAGGGTTCCATAATTAAGACCGAAATATTATTCGACCTTTAGTTAAATCATAAGGAGTCATCTCAACTGTAACTTTATCTCCTTGTAGGACTCTTATACGATTTTTTCTTAATTTTCCGGCTGTATGTGCCGTTATCATATGTCCATTTGACAGCTCTACTCTAAACATTGCGTTTGGTAGCAAATCTTTTACTACACCATCGAAAGTTAAAGTATCTTGTTTTGCCAAGTTTAATTACTCCTAATTCTTGATTTAATACTTTGAGCATGACCTTCTAAATTTTCATACTCGGCAAGTGTTATAGCTTGCTTGCCAATTACTTCAATACCCTTTTTTGTTAAATTTATGTAGCTAATTTTTTTACAAAAATCCCCAACATTTAAACCAGATGAAAATCTTGCAGACCCCATAGTAGGCAAAACATGATTGGTGCCGGCGTTATAATCTGTTACAGCCATAGCAGAAAACTTACCAATACATACGCTTCCAGCATTTGAAATTTTTTTTAAATATTTTTTTGGTTGTGATACATTTAATTCTAGATGTTCAGGTGCTATAAGATTTATTAAATCAATTATATTTTTATCATTTTGAGCGTGAATTAATAATCCATTTTTTTTTAAACTTTTTTCAGCAATTTGTTTTCTGGACAAACTTTTCAAATTTAATTTGATTAATTTATTTATACTTTTTAACATTTTAATATCTTTTGAAATGATAATACATTGTGAATTTACATCATGTTCTGCTTGTCCAATTAAAGAAGTAATAACACTTTTGATTTCTGATTTCTTATCAGCTAATATTGTTATTTCTGATGGTCCTGCTATCATTCCCTCAACTCCAACATCTCCAAAAACTTCTTTTTTTGCTTTTGCAACGTATATATTTCCAGGTCCGACTATCTTATCAACTTTTTGAATGTATGTTAAACTGCCTATCGCCTGCGCGCCACCAATAGAAAGAATTTCTTTAATTCCAAGTTTTCTTGCAGCGTACATTACTGCTGGATTTAATTTATTATTATACCTTGGGCTAGCTAAAATAATTTTCTTAACACCCGCAACTTTTGCAGGAATTGCATTCATCAATAGTGTAGATGGTAAATTTGCTGGAACGTAAATTCCAACTTTATTTATTGGGACAGATTTATATCCTAGACTGTTATTGAGATTGTCTTTAAAGACAGTATCTTTTGGTTTTTGAAGTAAGTGGTACTTAAAAATTCTACCATATGCAAAATCAATTGCTTTTTTAATTTTTGGACTTAAATTAATTACCGCCTCATTAATTTCTTTTTGAGAGGGTTTAATTTTTTTGTTATTACTAAACTTTTTTTCATACTTTAATAATGCTTTAGTTTTTTTTTTCTTAATATCCTTAAGTATTCTTGAAACAATAGGTATACTATTATTTTGATAAAATCTCCTTTTGTCTAATTTTTGTTCAAGTATTCTTAAACCCCTCGGACCTATGAATTTTTTAATTTTTATCATTTATCTTTTCTACATTATCTAGTTCAATTTCTACCACTTCGGCCTCGAGGGTTATAATCCCATTATTAGAAAATAACAGAATTATTTCATAATTTTTTTCTTTTTTAAATAGATCTATTGCTAGCAGCTCAAGAATATTTTCTTCATCATGTTGATTTATATTTTTTGCCTTAGATTTTTCAATAAATTCAAATTTTAAAATACTATTTATTTTTTTTTTATTATTTAGGTTTTCTTTATTTTCTCTTTCAAGAGATATTAAAAAAATTTTGTTATCTTTTAAAAATTTAATCTCAGATTGTTTAACTTTTGACTCAGAACAAAGGGCTGAAATAACCCTTAGATCTTCTTGATTTTGTGCTATTATTTTTTTTAAGAATTTCTTAGTCATTTAAGATTTTGATGTAATTTGAATACCAATTTTTTTTAATTTTAATTCAAGATTATAATACCCTCTTAAGCCGTGATATATTCTTGATATTGTTGATGAACCAGAGGCGGCTATAGCGCCTAAAATAATTGAAAAGGTTGTTCTAAGATCGGAAGAAATACAATCGGCAGCGTTAAGTTTTTTTTGACCAATAATTATTGCCTTATTTTTTTTTATACTGATATTAGCTCCCATCCTATTTAATTCTGGTGCAGCCATAAATCGATTTGAAAATATAGTTTCTTCAATTTGACTTTTGCCTTTTACAGTTGTCAGTACAGCTAATAATAAAGGCATATTATCTGTAGCGAAATTAGGAAAAGGCCCAGTTCTTAAATTTATAGCTTTCAATTTATTTTTAGATGATATTTTTATAGAATTAATTTTTGTTTCGATATTATATCCAATTTTTTTTAATATATTAATTTCTGATAAAAGATGATTTGGATTAATATTGTTAATTTTAATTTTTCCATTTGTGATAGCTCCAACACATAAATAGCTAAAAGCTTCGATTCTATCACCTATAATTGTATGCGAACCGCTAAGAAGTTCTTTCACTCCTTTTATTTTAATTGATCTTTTCCCTAAAAATTTAATTTTTGCTCCAGAATTGTTTAAGAAATTAATTAAATCTATAACTTCTGGCTCAATAGAAATATTTTTCAGATAATGTGTTCCCTTAATGAATATAGAAGCCATTATAAGATTTGAGGTACCCGTAACAGTTACTTTGGGAAATTTATACTTATTTCCAATTAAACCTCGATTAGTTGTAATATTAACATATCCACTATTTAAACTATTCTTTGCACCCAAGCTTTTAAAGCCCGCCAAGTGCCAGTTGGTGTCCCTCACACCTAAAGCACAACCGCCGCCTAAAGCAACTTTAATTCTTTTTTGTGGATATCTTGCCAGCAATGGACCCATTGTTAGAACTCCCGCTCTCATAGTTGAAACTAAGTTGTAAGGCACTGTTAATTTATGATTATTTTTATTACTAATAATCATAATTTTTTTGGACTCAGAAAAATAAACTTTTGCACCTAAAGAAACTAAAAGATCTTTCATTGTAAAAACGTCTTTTACAAAAGGAACATTTTTTAAAGTTATTTTATTTTTGAATAAAATAGATGCTGCCATCAATGGGAGGCAAGAATTTTTTGCTCCACTTATATTTACTTCTCCCTTTATAGCTTTATTAGGGCCCTTAATTATAAATTTCTTCATTATCTTATTTTGATTTTGCTAAAGTGATTCCAGTTTGCCCTTGATATTTTCCATCTCTATCTGCATAAGAAATTTGAGGTTGTTCTCCTTGAAAAAATAAGATTTGTGCAGCACCACTATTTGCGTATAATCTTATTGAATTGCTGGTGTGGTTAGAAAACTCAAGTACTAAGTTACCATGCCATCCTGCCTCAAGAACAGTCGGTGGCGTACCTAATCCGCATCGTGCATAAGTAGATTTGGCAGTTACAAGTCCAGTAACATTACGTGGCATCTTAAAATATTCAAGACTACTAGCAAGTGCGAAAGAATTTGGTGGGATTAATATAGAATCTTCACCTTTAACTGTAATAAAATTATCTTCACTAAAATTTTTGGGATCTGCTGTTGCGCCTTTAATATTTGTAAATATTTTGAACTCTGATCCACATCTCAGATCATATCCAAAAGAATTAAGTCCATGACTTATTCCCTTCGAAATACTTTTGCTTACAAATGGACTTATCATTTCTTGATCTTCTGAAAGTTTTGTTATTTGCTTATCGCTTAGTATCATCTTTATTACTAATTTTTTTTTGTAAAATTTTTCTTTTTCGGAGATTCTTCCTCAGCGCGTTCTCAAGATCAAGCTTTGAAGGCTTTCTTTTTTTTTTCATGAAATACTTATTTTTTTTCTGGATTTGTTAAATGGTCTAGAGTGATTATCGTATCTAAAGGAATTGTTTGGTCTTCTTTTTTTGCTTTTTCTACTAAACCTTTTTCTTGAGCTTTTGCTTGTTTCTTGGCTCTTTTCTCGGCAAGCTTTTTCTCTCTCTTGGCTTGTTTTTCCATAGCTTTAGCACCTCTGGTGCTTTTGTAATCATAGTGTATTCCCATGGCATCATTCCTTTAGATAACTATTACTTATAAATTAAGTCAATAGTTTGTCAAATTTAGTTTTATATAATATTAAGAATTAAGGCCCTGATAGTTTCTAATGGTTAAAACAGGCCCTTGGTAAGGGTCAGTTCCCAGTTCGATTCTGGGTCAGGGCACCAATAAATTAAAATTTCTTTAAATAAAAAATTCCTAAATTTTTTAGTGTTCTAAGTATTTCTAATTTTGGAATTTTAGAAATACCTTTTTCTCTATCTTTAAATATTATAGGGATTTCTTTTATATTAATCTTAGAGTTATATAATTCAAAAATCGTACCCATAAAAAAACTATATCCCTTATATTCAACATTATTTAAATTGAAATTTCCTAAACTCTTTAAATTAAAGCCTCTAAAAGAAGTGGTAAATTCATTAGAATTAATGCCTGAAATAATCTTAATTAATTTATTACCAAGAAAACTCATGAACAATCTACTCCCTTTCATTAAACATTTTCCACCTCTAATATACCTTGAGCCTAAAACAAAAGGATGAAGATTTAAATGATTTACAATGTTAGGAAGTTCTGATGGATCATGAGAAAAATCTGCATCCATAGTTATTAGATAGTCAAATCCATTATCTAGAGAATATTTATAAGCTAATTTATGCGCACTATCTAAACCTAACTTTTTATTTCTAGATATAAGAAATAGTTTGTTAATTTGATCTTGTATTTTTTTTACAACAATACCTGTTCCGTCAGGTGAATTATCATCTATTATGAGTATTGAGGCTGCGGGTAAATTGCTATTTATATTTAAAATTAATTTTTCAATGTTCTCTTTTTCATTGTAAGTTGCAGTAAAAACTAATATTTTTTTATCTTTATTCACAACAGGAATATAGCTTTGAAAAAAAAAATATCAATTATAGTCGGCGGTTCAGGCCAATTTGGAGTGACTTTATCTAGGCTACTTATTAAAAAAAAACATCAGGTAATAGTAACTACTAGAAATATTAATAGAGCAAAAAAAAAAATTAATATAATAAATAAAAATCTTAAAATTGTTAAATTAGATGTTCTTAAAACTGATCAGATAAATAAAATTCTTTCTAAATTTAAACCAAACTTTATATTTTATTTTGCTGGTCAAAGTTCACCTGGATTATCTTTTAAAACGGTCAAAGAAACCTACTTAAGTAATTTTGTAGGCTGCAAAAATTTTTTAGAGCTCATTCGAATTAAAAAATTAAACTGTAAATTTTTAAATTCAAGTTCAAGTGAAATATTTGCAAAAACAAATAAGAAAATAGATATTTACTCAAGAAAAAAACCGATTAGCCCATATGGAAAATCTAAATTACTATCATTAAACATAACTAAAAAATATCGAGAGAAATATAAAATTAAATCCTATAACGCAATTATTTTTAATACAGAGTCATACCTTAGAAATAAAAATTATCTAATACCAAAAATTTGTCTAGCAGCTATAAGAGCGTATAAAAATGATTTAAAAACAAATTTTGGAAATTTAAATGTTGCAAGAGAGTGGAATTGGTGTGAAGAGCAAGTAAAAAATATTTTGAAATTTTTAACAAAAAAACCACAGGATTTTATATTATCAAATCAAAAGTTATTTACTGCTAAAGATATGCTTAATTTTGCTTTTAGTTATTTTCATTTAGATTATAAAAATTATGTTGTGAAAAGCCGAAACTATTTAAGACCAGATGATTTTAAAATTAAAAAATCAAATGCTATAAAATCTTTTAAATCAAATAAAATTACACATAACTATTTAATTTATGGAAAAAAAATTATAATAAGATTAATCAAGTTTTACTTACATGGAAAAAAATATTAACAACAAACTTATATTATATTTAACTTCTTTATTATTTTTCTCATTTTTTTTTCTTTATATAAAATACCCAGTTGCAAATGACTCAACTATTTCAGAGTGGTTCATAAACTATGAAGGAGGCTTTACTAAGCGTGGTTTAATTGGCCAAATTGCAATTTATTTTTCGAGATTATTTGATGCTGAATTAAGATTTGTTATTTATTTACTGCAAGTTTCTGCCTGCTCAATATACTTTGTTCTTCTTTTTAATTTATTTAAAAATAAATATTACAATCGTATAATGTTGTTCGCAATATTCACACCAATATTTATTTTATATCCAGTGGCTGAAATCGAGGTTTTGGCAAGAAAGGAAATAATAATTTTTTCTATTTATATTTCTTATTTATTTATTCCAAAAGATAGTGTTTTAAAAAACTTTTCTCTAATGATGTTTTTTTTACTTGCTATATTAATATGGGAACCTACAGTTTTTTTTGTACCAATTATTTTGTTATTAGAAATAATAGAAAATAATATAAAACAGATAAATCTTATTTTACTTAAAATCTCTATGTTAATACCAGGTATTTTAATTGGTTTACATTTTGTTTTTAACCCAATTTCTGCTGAAGGTCATGATGTGATGCGGTTAGCTTTAAAAAACGAATTCAATGAAAACTGCTATATGTCATGCGCATTATTAAAATCTAAATCAACAATTTTGCAGCAATTCGAACAATATAAAGTATACACTTTTGAAACTACTTTTAGATATATCTTAATTATAATTATTGGTTTTTTTCCAATTTTTTTATTATTAAAAAATTCAATTGCTACAAATCAAAATATCTTTTTCTTAAAAAAATTTAAAAACTTATTATCTCCTGTTTTGCTATGTTTAAGTCCAGTAATAATTTTATTTGCCATGGGATATGATTGGGGAAGATGGGTTAATATTTCGTATGTATTTACAGCAATTTTTTACTTTTACTTATTCAGAAACGATCTCATTAAACTTAATTCAAGATTAAACAATCATTTCTTAAATAAAATTAACAAAAAATTTTTTATAGTTTTGTTTATTTTGTTTTGCTTTGGCTGGAATCAGAAAACATCTATAACTGGAGATGTTGCTTCATTTCCAGGATATCGAATTCCCTATAAAACTCTAAGTTATTTTATTAGAGGTCATTTATAAATTTTTTTCTTAAAAGAATTGCTAGTATTATTAAAAATAAAAAAGCTAAAATTGGAATATATATATCAGAAGACAAAATTAATTCTATTATTGTTGGAGGATTGTTGTTTTCTTCTAATATTTTATTTATTCCTGCGCCCAGTGATACGCCAACAAAAAGCTGGGGGGCCATTCCTATTAGCGATCCAAAGAAAAAATTTTTAACTTTTATATTAAATAAAGTAGGCAAAATATTTGAAATAAAAAATGGAATTCCACCAACAAATCTATAAATTAAAAAAAATATAAACTCATTTTTTTTAAATTTACTTGTTAAGTTATTAAATCGATGTGAAAACTTATCCTCAATTAAATCTTTAAAAAAATAATTTGCAAAAAGATATAAAAAAGTTGCACCAGTAGATAAACCAAATATCACTAAAAATGCTCCTAACCATTTTCCAAATACAAATCCACCTACAAGAAATATAGGAGATCCAAATCCTAAAAGTAATACCCAAATAATTGTTCCTAATAAGAACAATAAACTTGATAAGAAAATATTACGCTCTTTTACTCCCTCTAAAATATCTCTGTTAGTTTTTATTAGCTCATAACTTGTGAAATCCTGAATTGAGAAATTTTTAAAAAAAAACCATAAAAAAATTGAAATTATCAACAAGTATGTAATTCCTATAATTAATTTGATATTTTTTGTATTGTTCATTGTAATAATTTATTAAAAATACCTGTACTTATATAGTTTTATTTTCTATAAGAACGAAATTTTAACAATAAAATAATGACCTATGAAAAGAACCTGGCATCCAAGTAGAGTAAAAAGAAAAAGAAAACATGGTTTTAGATCTAGAATGTCTACTAAAAAAAGGCAAAAGGTTCTAAAAAATAGAAGAAAAAAAGGAAGAAAAAAACTTTCAGTTTAATGAAGAGTAAAATCTTAAGCCTTTCAAAGAGTGAAGATTTTAAAAATTTATTAAAAGGTAGAAAGATAACAAATACATACTCTACAATTTTTTTTAAAAAAATTTCCTCTAAAAATAATAAGTTGCTAAATGTTAGTTTTGTAACTAAGAGAAAAATTGGAAACGCTGTTAAAAGAAATAAAATTAAAAGAAGATTAAGAAATATTATGAGGGATGCAGTAAAAAACATAAATATGAACTTAAATTATTCTTATTTATTTATTGCAAAAAAAAATATCTATGATGCTAATTATAAAATTATAAAAGACTCAATTTTTAAGGATTTAACAAAAGTAAGATGATTAAAACTATATTAATTTTTTTAATTAAAATTTATAAAATAATTTTATCTCCAATTATAGGTCCAACTTGTAGATATCTTCCAACATGCTCAGAATATTTTATTGATTGCTTAAATGAATATGGCGTTATTAAAGGTTCTGTAAAAGGTTTGAAAAGAATATTTTCTTGTCATCCATTTGGAGGACATGGCTATGATCCTGTAAAGAAAGGTAAAAATTAGTGGATTTGAAAAATACTTTAGCTGCTGTGTCCTTAAGTGCTGCGATAATAGTACTTTGGGGTTTGTTTTTTGCACCAGATCCTCAACAAGCAAAAGAAGATCAGCTAGAAATAGACAGTAATGAACTTGTGCAAAACGAAGATGCTCCAAAATTAATTGAAAACGAAGAAATAAAAGTAATAACTAGAGAAAATGCGATTAACGAAAGTGAAAGAATTATTTTTGAAAATGAAAATATAATTGGATCTATTTCATTAAACGGAGCAATTATAGACGATTTAACATTTAAAAATTACACAACCTCTGTTAAAGGAAAAGAAAAGGTTACCTTATTAAATCCAAAAGAAATTAAAACTGGTTATTATATAGACTCTGGATGGGCTATTAACAACAATGAAATTGAAACACCAAATAGTAATACAATTTGGAGTATTGATGGAAACAATAAACTTACTCCAAATACTCCGGTAAAATTAAGATGGACGAATAACAATAATATTATATTTGAAAAAGTTATAAAACTTGATGATAAATTTTTATTCAACATCGAACAAAAAATAATTAATAATTCTGAAAAAACATACAATTTTTATCCTTACGGACAAGTAATAAGAAATACTGCTCCAGAGGTAACAAACTTTTACATTTTGCATGAAGGTTTGCTTGGTGTTCTTGATGGAAATTTAGTCGAAGAAGACTATGACGATATTGAAGAAAAATCATTTTCAAAAAATGCTGAAGAAGGATATGTTGCAATTGTAGATAAGTACTGGGTAGCAAGTATTATACCTGAGCAAAATAAATCATTTAGAGCTGACTTTGACTACAAAAATAAATTTAAAGCAAGCTTTATAGAAAAAAAACCAACTATTGTTGGTGCAAATGAAACTAAAACAAATAAATTTAAAGTTATAGTAGCTGCAAAAGAGGTCAGTATAATCGATGGATATGCAGAAAATCAAAATATAAGTAAATTCGACTTAGTAATTGATTGGGGATGGTTTTATTGGTTAGTAAAGCCCCTATTTTTTGCAATAGATTATTTTTTTGAACTTTCAGGAAATTTTGGAATAGCAATTATTTTAATCACTATTTGCATAAGAATTGCGTTTTTTCCGCTTGCAAATATGTCATTTAAATCAATGGCGCGTATGAAATTATTACAGCCTGAAATGGCAAGACTTAAAGAACTTCACAAAGAGGATAAGGTAAAGTTGCAACAAGAAATGATGGCTTTGTACCGAAGAGAAAAAGTGAATCCTTTGAGTGGGTGTTTTCCAATCTTGCTTCAGATCCCATTTTTCTTTGCAATTTATAAGATGTTATTTGTAACAATTGAAATGAGACATCAGCCATTTTTTGGATGGATAAATGACTTGAGTGAAAGAGATCCTACTAGCATTTTTAATGTATTTGGATTGATACCATTTGACGTGCCAAACTTTTTGGTTATTGGTGCCTGGCCGTGCTTGATGGGTCTTACGATGTATCTACAACAAAAATTAAACCCAGCACCGCCCGATCCAATTCAAGCAAAGATATTTATGTTTTTCCCATTATTCCTAACTGTAATATTGGCTCCATTCCCGAGTGGATTAGTTATATATTGGACATTTAATAATATTTTCACAATGATGCAGCAAGTTGTTATTATGAGAAAAACAACTGTTAAAACTCAAGTATAAAAGATGAAAATAGAAGATTTGTTGCCCATAGATGGTCCATCCATCAATGAAGTAAATAAATACATTGATAAATATAAAAACGACTTAATAGTTATTAAATATGGAGGAAACGTTTTTATAGATAGAGATATATTCAATAATTTTATCGAGGATATAAGTGTATTAAATAAATTAGGTTTATCAATCGTAGTAATTCACGGAGGTGGACCAAGAATTAAAAGAGAATTAGATAAATCAAATATACAATCTAAATTTATAAGAGGTCTAAGAGTTACTGACGAAAAAATTATAAATGTAGTTGAAGATGTTTTAATCGATTTTAATAATGATATTGTAGACTCCTTGAAAAAAAAAAATACAGATGCAATTTCAATTCACACTAAAAAAAATAGTATTATAGAAATTATTCCAGAGTCTGAAGAACTTGGATTTGTTGGAAAACCAAATAAAATCAATAATGATATAATATTAAATTTATTAGACAAAAATATAGTTCCTATTATCTCTCCCTTGGGACTAAAAGGTAATCAAACATATAATATAAATGGAGATACGGCAGCAGGTTCTATAGCAAAATCATTAAAAGCAAGGAGATTAATTTTAATGACAAATATAGAAGGAGTATTAGATAAACAAAAAAAATTAATAGAAGAAGTTACATCATCGGAAATATTAAAAATGATTGAAGATGAAACTATAACAGGAGGCATGATACCTAAAATTAATACATGCCTTGATGCTGTAAATAACGGAGTTACAGGCGTAGTAATTGTTGATGGAAGAAAACCTCATTCAATTTTATTTGAGATTTTTTCTGATAAGGGTGCTGGAACATTGATCAGAAAATGAAAGATCTAAAAAAAGTAAAATATCTAATTCTTGATATGGATGGTTGTGTATATCATCCTAAATTTTTAAAAACTTTATTTGGTCAAGTATCGGCTAGAATGACAGAGTTTATAGCGTTAAAACTTGGAATTGATAAAGTTAAAGCGAAAGAAATTCAATCAGACTATTTTTATAAACATGATACTTCATTAAATGGACTTCTGATTAATCACCCAGATAAAATTGATGCTCATGAATTTTTAAAGTTTGTTCATAAAATAAATTATGACTGTCTTGATAAAGATATAGAGTTAAGAGATGAATTGTTGAAACTTGATGTAAAGGCATATTGTGCGACAAATGGAAGTAGGGAACATGCGCTAAACTGTATGACAAAAATAGGAATAGAAGATTTGTTTGAAGGAAAAGTAATGGATATTGTTGATTTTAACTTCAAACCAAAACCAAACCCAGAATCTCTTAAGTTATTATGTGATAAATTTCAAATACCCACTAACGAAGAAACTGTTTACGTAGAGGATATTTGTAAAAATCTTACTTCTGAAACAGCAAAAAATATGATCAAAGTTTGGTTTAGCAATAATGAGCCAATAAATGATATTGATAAATATAAAGATGTAGTAGATTATAAAATTGATAATCTTGCTTTATTTTTAAAAAAAATAAGGTTATTAAAAGAACAATAAAAATATGGGCAATATAGAAAAAATCATAAATGATGCTTGGGAAATAAAAGATAAAATTAATCAAAATTCTGACAAATCAATAAAAGATGCGATTAATCAAGTTATTGAAGATCTTGATAGTGGTAAATCTAGAGTTGCTGAAAAAATTAATGGTGAATGGGTAACTCATCAGTATCTAAAAAAAGCTATAATGTTAAGTTTTAGAATTTATCCTATGGAAAATTTAAATGGTCCTTATAGTAGTTGGTACGATAAAGCTCACCTACTTAAAGGGAAAACAGCAGGATGGACAAAGAACGATCATGAGAAAGCTGGGTTTAGAATGGTTCCTAATTCCCCTGTAAGAAAAGGATCTTTTGTAGGAAAAAATGCGGTTTTAATGCCATGTTATGTTAACATTGGTGCTTATATAGATGAAGGTACAATGATTGATACTTTCGCAAGAGCTGGGAGTTGTTGCCAAATTGGAAAAAATTGTCATATATCAGCAGGAAGTGGCGTGGGCGGTGTGCTAGAACCAGCGCAAGCACTTCCAACAATAATTGAAGATAACGTTTTTCTAGGCGCTATGTCTGAAGTTGTGGAAGGAGTTATAGTAGGAGAAGGGTCAGTGCTAAGTATGGGAATGTATATTGGTCAATCTACTAAAATTGTTAATAGATCAACAGGTGAAGTAACATATGGAAAAATTCCGCCATATTCGGTTATTGTACCAGGTACTTTACCTGATAAGAAAAATCCATCTTCTCCGTCATTAAGCTGTGCGGTAATAATTAAGCAAGTTGATGAAAAAACTAGATCAAAAACTTCAATTAACGATCTTTTAAGAGAATAAATTAATGAAAACTTATAATGAAATAAAATTAGCTCAAGAGCTAATAAGATTTCCAACAGTTAAAACTGAAGATAAAGGAATAATGAATTTCTTATCAAAAAAACTTAATGCTATTGGATTTAAATGCACAATAATAAAATCGAAAGGAACTGGGTCGAAACCAGCGCTAAACTTATATGCAAGATTTGGCAAATCAAAGCCTCTTATAAATTTTTTAGGACACACAGATGTAGTGGCCAATCTTAATAATTGGAAGATTCCTCCTTTTAAAGCAGTTGTAAAAAAAGGATATTTAAATGGCAGAGGGTCTCAAGATATGAAAGGTGGTATAGCTTGTTGGATCAGCGCGGTTAGTAATTATATCAAAAAAAATAATTTTAAAGGATCTATCTCAATTATTATTTCAGCAGACGAAGAAACCACAGGCTATGGATGTCCAGCGGTTATGAAATATATCAAAAGAAGAGGTGAAAAAATAGATTTCTCAATAGTAGGTGAACCATCTTCAAATAGATCTGTTGGAGATGAAATTAGAATTGGAAGACGTGGTTCGATGAATGGAGTAATAACTGTATATGGTAAAAGTGGTCACTCAGCATTTGCTGGATCTTACATCAACCCATGTACAGCATTAGCTAAAGTAATTTCAAAATTAAAAAGTTCGACTTTGGACAGTGGCACTAGATTCATGCCTCCATCTAATCTAGAGTTTACAAAAATTAATGTAGATAATTTATCTGAAAATGTAGTCCCTCAAGCTGCTAGTGCAAAGTTTAATGTTAGATTTAACTCTAAACATAAATCATCTTCCCTTAAGAAAAAGTTAAGTAAAATTATCAATTCAGTTGCTAGAAAAGAAAAATGTAAAACAAAAATAGAATATAGAGTAAGTGGTGAGGCTTTTTATACTAAACCAAATAAAGAAATTTATATGGTCAAAAAAATTGTTAAAAAGGTTACAGGCAATTCAGCGAAGTTAAATTGTAGAGGTGGTACCAGTGATAGTAGATTTTTAGGCCCAATTCCAAGATTGGAACTGGGATTAAGAAATACTACAATACATATGGTTGATGAAAGATCACCAATTTCAGATTTAAAAAAATTAACTAAAATTTATTATAATATTTTAGAAAATTATTTTGATGAAAACGGCAATAATTAACTCTAAATCTTCTTTAAATCACAATACCGGTTCTGGACACCCAGAAAGTATCTCAAGAGTGACATCAATAGTTGAAACATTAAGAAAAAATAAAAAATTAATTTGGAAAAATCCAGTTAGTTTCGATAAAAATATTATTAAACAAGCACATTCATCCAGTTATGTTGATACAGTTGAAAATGCTTTCCCCGAAAAAGGTTTAGTTTTTTTAGATGGTGACACAGTAGTGTCGCCGGGTAGCAAGGCTGCAACATTTGATGCGGTTGGTTCAATAATAGCTGCAATCGATGGTGTAGAAAATAAAGAATTTGAAGCTGCTCATTGTGTTACTAGACCTCCAGGTCATCACGCTGAAAAAAGCAAAGCTATGGGTTTTTGTGTAATTAATAATATTGGTGTTGCTGCAAACTATTTGATTTCTAAATATAAATATGAAAAAATTGCCGTGCTAGATTGGGATTGTCACTTTGGAAATGGAACCTACGATATTCTTAAGTCAAATAAGAATGTTTTTTTTTCTAGCTTGCATCAATATCCATATTATCCAGGAGGAGGTACTGAGCATGAAAAGGGAGATCATAATAATGCTTTGAATATTCCATTGCCTGCAGGCACGAGTTCTAGAGAATATTTTGATGCATATGAGTATATGCTAAAAAGACTAAAAGAATTTCAACCTGAATTCATATTAATGTCTGCAGGTTTCGATGCTCACAAAGATGATCCTTTGTGTCAATTAAATTTAGAGTCTAGAGACTATTATGAGATAACCAGAAGAGTTTTGGAAACTACTAAACAGTTCTGTAATGGAAAAGTAGTATCTATTCTTGAAGGCGGTTATGATCTTAAAGCTCTTGCTGAAAGTGCAAATGAACATGTTAACGCACTCCTAGAATTCAATTGAGTTTCTTAAAAATTATCATAAATAGACTTCATGAAATTATATAAAATAAAAAAATCAAATATTGATAACAAAGGGTTAATCGCTGCCAAAGATATTAAAAAAGGAACAAAAATTATTGAATATAAGGGAAAGTTAATCTCTAAAAAAGAAAGTGAAGATAACCCTAAATTTGATAATTCAAAAAGGATTTATCTTTTTGAAATTAATAAAAAATTTGATCTAGATGGAGATTTCATTTTTAATACAGCAAGACTTATAAACCATTCTTGTAATCCAAATTGTGAAGTAGTTGGGAAAGGTTTAAAATTATGGATTGAGTCAATTAAAGATATTAAAAAAGGCGATGAACTATCGTACGATTATGGTTTTAGTTTTGATCAAGATTTTAAAGATTATCCATGCAAATGTAATTCAAAAAACTGTTGTGGGTATATTGTAAAACAAGCTTCTAGATGGAGAATCAAAAAAACACTTGGGCTTAATAAATAATCCTAGATAAATACAACCCATGTGCAGGTGCAGGTGGAGCGCAATTATTTCTATTTTTTGACTTCAGAACTTTTTCAAGATCTTTAATTGTCCATTTTTGTTCACCAACATATTTTAAACACCCTATTATTGATCTTACTTGATTTTTAAGAAATGACTTTGATCTTAAAATAAAAATTATTTTTTCCTTTTTCTTTGTAATTTTTATTCTTTTTAAGGTTCTTATTGGAGATTTTGCCTGACAGTTAGTAGATCTAAATGCATTAAAGTTATGAGTTCCAACCAATTTCTTTGCTGCTTTTTTCAATATTTTAATATCCAATTTAGATCTTAAATACCAAACTTTTTTTTTATCTAATATGGGAGGTGCATCTCTATTGAGGATAATATACTCGTATTCTCTTTCTTTTGCAGAATATCTTGCATGAAAATTCATTTTTTTTTTAATAATTTTTTTTATTGAAATATTTTTTTTATTTAAAAAATAATTTACTGATGAAATAAATTTATTTTTATTCATTATCAATATTTTATGATCGAAATGAGCAGATTGGTTATAAGAGTGGACACCAGCGTCGGTTCTTCCTGAGCCACTGATATTCACTTTTGATTTCAAGATCCTAGATAAAACTTTTTCAATCTCTTTTTGGATTGATTTTGCATTTTTTTGTGATTGCCATCCAGAATATTTTGTTCCATCATATTCGATTATAATTTGAAATCTAAACATTTAATAAATTGGTTCCTTTTCCTAGTTGAGAACCAAGCATAAACTCATTTATTTTTTGTGGCTTTTTCCCCTCACGTTGGATTTCTAAAATTTTAATTGAATTTTGACCACAACTAATTTCAAGATCATTCGATATAACTTTTCCTGGTTGATCTTTATTAAATGATATTTGTGCATTTAAAATTTTATATCTTTCTCCTCTAAAAATAAAATACCCCCCGGGATAGGGAAATAATCCATTTATTTTCCCAATAATATTTTCAGCTTTATCATTCCAATCAATTAAACCTTCGGTTTTTTTTATTTTTTTTGCATATGTAGCTTTTGTGTGATCTTGTTGTGTAAATTCTACTTCCTTATCCATAATGCTATCAATTACCTCTGAAATTTTTTCAGATGCTAAATTAGAAAGTCTATCAGATAAAGTTTGAGCATTTTCGTTTTCCCTAATATTTATTTTAAAAATGTGTGAAATATCACCTTCATCTAGTTTTTCATTTATTTTCATCACACTGATGCCTGTTTCTTTGTCTTTGTTCATTATTGACCTTTGGATTGGTGCCGCGCCTCTCCAATTTGGAAGTATTGATGCGTGAAGATTAATAAATCCCTCTTTGCTTAATGATAAGAATTCTTTTGGGATGATTATTCCATAGGCGACTATAATTACAAGATCTAAGTCTAGATTTTTAAAGTATTCATATTCAGATTTATTATTTTTTAACTGGTAAGGAGTTCTTACATCAAAACTAATTGTTTCAGCAAAAGAATGTACTGGAGATTTTTCAAACTTTTGGCCTCTATTTGATTTTCTAGGTGGTTGAGTATAAACAACTGATACCTCATAACCATTTTGATACATTTTTTTTAAAATTGGAACAGCAAAAAATGGCGTTCCCATAAAGGCAATTTTTTTTTGCATTAATTAAATTACTAGTGCTTCAGAACTTTTTTTCTGTTTCGACAGTTTTTTAATTATCATTGATTTTTTTAATTTTGATAAATAATCAATAAATAATATTCCCTCCAAATGATCCATTTCATGCTGTATACAAGTTGCTAGTAATCCATTTGCTTTGAGTATTTTTTTTTCTCCATTATAATCTAAATATTCAACTTCACATGTTGCTGGTCTATCTACTTCTGCAAACTGATTTGGTACCGATAAACACCCTTCCTCGTAAGTAGAAAAATCTTTATTCTTATTCTTAATAATTGGGTTCACAAAGTACATTGGATTTTTCTTATCTTCATTTTTTTCAATATCCATGACTATTATTCTTTTTGGAATTCCTATTTGAATCGCAGCTAATCCTATGCCATTTGCATGATACATCGTCTCCAACATATCATCCATCAAATGTTGCTCATCTTTTGTTACTCTTTCTACCGGTTTTGATACCTGTCGTAAAATTTTATTTGGTTCAGTAAGTATTTCTTTTATGGCCATAGTTTATAAATTTATACCCTTATTGGTAAAGTTTTTAAAATAATTTTATCTCTAATATTATCAAGATCTAGTTGATTTAAAGTAATTAATATGAAATTTAATGTTTCTGAGCCAAGATTTTCCAATTTATCTTCTCCAATTATTTCAACTATTCTTAGTAAAATAAGTCCTAAATCTCTATTATTAATTTTTACTTGAATATCAGGAGGTATGTTGGCTGTGGATGAATATCTGTCGGAATATTTTTTGGAAATTTTTACTCCATCATATTTTAGAGACTCTAACAGAATTTCATCATTTGTAGTGATTATATATTTTTTATCTTTTAAAATACTTTTTAACAAATCATTAGTCTCTTTTTCTATTTTTGATAATTCTTTTTTTTCAATAAAATAGTTTAGTAATTTAGACTGGTGGATAATTTTATTATTAAATTTTATTTTTCTATTTGATGCATCCTCATTGATGATATTGCTTTGGTAAAATGAGAGTAGATCTGGTTTTACGGTTGTTTCATCAACAGATTGTAATATGCTGGAAAGTTCAGAATTGAAAGCATTTCCTATCTCATCAGCATCAAATAAGCTTTTTAGTAATTTTGCTAAATATAATTTTTCGCTTTGTTCAACAGTTAAAAGCATTTTTTGGTATATTAAGGCCCTTTGACTCGAGCTATCTAGGGTTTTATAATTTTCCTTAGCAGATAGAAGCTGATTAAAATTAAACTGGTATCTTGTGTATAAATTAAATAGATCATTCTCATCGTAATTTCCATCATGAACTGCTTTTTCAATTAAATTTATTTTTTCTATATCTTCTAAATCTATGTTTTCTACTTTTTCAAGTAAATTAGCTGAAGCTAAATATTTCCATACATCCTTAGAAGTCTTATCATCAGGAATATATTCAAAGTTTTCAACAACTCTATGAGAAAGATGTAATTCTAGTAAATTTTTATCTGATATTTGGTTACTCTCTTTTTCAAATCCAATAAGTTTAAATAATTTTTTTTCAAAAAACTCATCTTTAAATCCTATTTCTTTTTTCAAATCATAAATCAATAATGCTTGATCTATTTTATTTGAATTTATTAAACAATAAATTTTAAGTTTCGATGTATAGTCATTTATTAAAGGCACTTCCCCGATGTAGTTGAATATTTCACAACTTTTTTCAATATTAGCTTCAGCAAGATAATAATTTGAATAGTAATTTATTAAATCATCTTTAAAAGGGAAATCAGGGTTTCTTTGCAAAAATAATTTAATTAATTCTAAATCATTTTTTTTTAATAAAAAATTTTTTTGAATTTTATAAAAATCAATTTTCGTTATATTTTGTTTTGGTGCATTCGAATTTGTTAAGAGAGCAATATCAAGTATATCCAAAGCATCATTAGATAAATTCTGAGAAAAAATTTTATCAAATATTTTTTTAATTTCCTCGCCTTCGGACTTATTCCACATATCAATTGATAAATTATATTCAACTGGGTCGTATAGGCCATATAAGGTTATTTTTTTTTCAAGATTATTTTCTAAAAGAATTTGATTTTCACTTTTATTTTCTTGACTGTTTAAATCATATACAGAAATTACCTCCTCGGTAATTTCGTCTGATACTATAGAATTATTTTGATCGTTTTCCTTTACTTGAGTATTAGTTTTATCAATATTCCATATATCTTCAGGTTCGTTGGCAATTGAGTTATCAAAGTAAATAAAGATAAATACAAAAAATAAAAAATTTTTTTTATTTAACAATTTTGAAATTTTCATTAGATATAATCTTTTCAATTTTCTTGTTAGGCGCTGGAAAATCTATTGAGCCTAAAGCATATATAAAACCTATCAAAATTATAAGTATAAGTGACAATTTTATAAGAGGGCCTCGTAACTTCCCAATAATTGAGTTATTATTTTTTCTTTGAAATTCCATAAATGTTTAATTAGTTTAGAAATAAGACATATTTATGTTTTTTCAATATTAATAAATGTTAAAAAAAAATATAGTATTAATTGGGATGATGGGTGCTGGTAAATCTACCATTGGTTACGGACTATCTAGAAAATTAAATTATCATTTCGTTGATATTGATGTAAAAATAGAAAAATTAGAGAACGAAAAGATAACAAAAATTTTTCAAAACAAAGGTGAGTCATATTTTAGAAAAATAGAAGAAAAAATAACATTATCTTGCTTGGATAAGACTAAAAGTGTTATTTCTATTGGTGGTGGTGCTTTTCTAAATAGTAAAATTAGAAAAAAAATAAATAAGTACAGTCATTCTTTTTGGTTAAACTGGAAAATTAAAACTATATTGATAAGAATTAAAAAAAATATGAGGCGACCCTTAGCTTTACAATTGAATAAAAAAGAAATGGCTAACCTTTACAGAAAAAGAGTTAAAATTTATAAATTGTCTGATTTTAAAATAAACTGTGAAAATAAAAGTAAAAATGAAATAATAAATGAAATAACTAAGATTGTAAAAAATGAAAGTTTTACCTATTAAAACAAAAAGTAAACATTATAAAATATATATTGGAAACAATATTGTTAATCAAATTGATAAAATAACTAAAAAGGAAAATATTAATTTTGAAAAATCATTATTCATAATTGATAGAAACGTTCCAAATTCGATTATAAAAAAAATAAAATCTAAAATATTTTCTGAAAAAAAATTTATTTATTTATTTAATGCTTCAGAAAAAAACAAGAATTTGTCCTCAATAAATTCAATACTTAAAATTTTATTGAAAAATAATTTTACACGAAATGATGTAATAATCTGTTTGGGCGGAGGAATAACAGGAGATGTTTCTGGTTTTGCAGCAAGTATATATAAAAGAGGATTAAAATTTATTAATATTCCTTCAACACTTTTATCTCAAGTAGACTCCTCTATAGGTGGCAAAACTGGAATAAATAATAAATTTGGTAAAAATTTGATAGGATCATTTTATCAGCCTGATTTGGTTATTTCCGATACAAAGCTATTGGAAAGTTTGCCAAGAAGAGAAATCATTTGTGGTTATGCTGAAATCTTTAAACATTCATTAATTAAAGATAAAAAGTTATTCTTTTTTTTAGATAAGAACTTGGAAAAAATAGTTAAGTTAAAAAAAAAATTTATTGAGAAAGCGATTTTAGAAAGCTGTAAAATTAAAAAAGAAATTGTGGAAAAAGATGAAAAGGAAAGCAATCTAAGAAAAAGTTTAAATTTGGGTCATACTTTTGGACATGCGTATGAAGCAGCATTGAATTATTCAAAAAAACTTAACCATGGAGAGGCAGTTTTATATGGTATATTATCTGCTGCTAAGCTGAGTAAAAAAATTAGGTCATTAAAAAATAATGATTATGATTTAATAGTATCGCACTTATCCAAATTGAATTTTGATAATTTAAATAAATTCTTTAAAACTAAAGATTTAAATAGAATAATAAAATTTATGATTTTAGATAAAAAAAATATATCAAAAAAAATAAATTTTATTACTATAAATAAAATTGGGAGCGTTAATACAAAAAATCAAATTAGTCCACCTAAAATTAAGCAATTTTTAAAAATAGAATTAACCAAATAAAATTTGTAAAGAATGAATATAATACTTTATTTCATCCTTTAGAATTTTATTTACTACTTTTGTTGCTTCTATTTTGTTTATTTCTTTTAAATTCTTTGAGTATATGGTTAATTTTATATGAAACTTATTTTTATCGTGAGAAGCATGCTTTAAATGAAGATAAGTTTTGTCTTCAATTTTTACATTTTCAATTAAGTTATTTTTTAATAATTTTACTTTGATATTTTTAATTAAATTTTCTATATCCATATTAATATTATAAATAAAATAATTATGAAAACAATTTGTGAGTGGAATAATTGTAATAATTTAGGTGAGTTTAAAGCTCCAGTTGAAAAAGATAATAGTAAAAAATATAGAATGCTTTGTTTATATCACGTAAAAGAATTTAATAAAAATTGGAACTATTTTTCAGGAATGAATGATCAGCAAATTATAGACTTTATTAAATCGGATATGATATGGCATAAGCCGACGCAAAGTTTCAGCTCATCTGATAACTTTTTTAAAATACTTTGGAATAATGCATTAAAAGACGAAGTATCAAAATTTAAAAATTTTGAAAATATGGATTATATGAAAAAATTTAGATTTAGTGGTCAAGATTTTCAAGCTTTTACAATTTTAGATGTGCCAGCCGGTATAGAATGGAAAAAAATACAAGAAAAGTTTAAAAAGCTTGTCAAAAAATTTCACCCTGATATGAATGCTGGAAATAAAAAATTTGAGGAAAAGCTAAAAATAATTACTTTAGCTTACACTCAACTTAAAAATACTTATAGAGGAAAAATTGATACCAAATATTGAACAAACACCTGACATTAAACTTTCAGTTAAACAAACCTTTGGAATTGAAAGTGATATGGAAGTTGAAGGTTTCTCAAAAAAAAATGAATTTGTTCCAGAGTTAGATAAAGGCTATAAATTTGATAGAGACACTACCTTAGCTATTTTATCTGGGTTTTCTTTTAATAAAAGGGTTTTGGTCCAAGGATATCATGGAACTGGAAAATCTACTCATATAGAACAAATTGCTGCAAGACTTAATTGGCCTTGCATACGAGTTAATTTGGATAGTCATATAAGTAGGATAGATTTAATAGGTAAAGATGCAATAGTAATTAAGGATGGAAAGCAAGTTACTGAATTTAAAGAAGGTATTTTGCCATGGTCAATTCAAAACCCAGTTGCATTAGTTTTTGATGAATATGACGCTGGTAGACCTGATGTTATGTTTGTGATTCAAAGAGTTTTGGAGTCAGAAGGAAGTTTTACTTTATTAGATAAAAATAAAGTTTTAAAACAAAATAAATTTTTTAGATTATTTGCAACCTCGAATACTATTGGGTTAGGAGATACAAGTGGTCTCTATCATGGAACTCAACAGATTAATCAGGGACAAATGGATAGATGGAATATTGTTACAACTCTTAACTATCTAGAACTTGAGAAAGAAATGGAAATAGTTTTATCAAAAAATAAACACATGAATAATACCAAAGGTAAAGATGTAGTTGCCAATATGATTAAAGTTGCATCATTAACAAGAAAGGGATTTATTGCGGGAGATATATCTACTGTAATGAGCCCGAGGACTGTAATTCATTGGGCTGAGAACAGTCAAATTTTTAAGGATATAGGCTATTCATTTAGAGTTACTTTCTTAAATAAATGTGACGATGTAGAAAAAAATACTATAGCTGAATATTATCAGAGGTGTTTTGGGGAAGACCTGCCGGAATCCTTGGTAAATATTCAGATTTAGATGAAAAAAGACGAGAATTTAAAAGAAAAATTTAAACAAGCGTTAATATCTACGGTTCGAGCAATATCTGAAGACATTAAAGATACTCAAAAATTCAATGAAAAAAATAGCAGCTCAAAGAATTATAATTTTTTCGAGCTAGATAATTTAAATAATAAGTATGATTTTTTAAAATTTAGAGCCGAAACAGACTCGGAGGCATTAAAAAGAAAGTTTTCAAATAAATCAATATATTTAAAAAATTTACCATCAAAACCTACTTATAAAAATTTATACAATATATCAGAAAAAATTCGATACGAAAAACTGGGGACTCAAATGTTAAAAGGAATTAATAAAAATATATTTGAAAATTATAATTATAAAATTAGTTTAAAAAGAAAAGATCAGCTTAAATCGAAAGAAGATACAACAATTACTGAAGCTTTTGAGATTTATATGCTAAAGAACTTTTTTAATATTAAAACTAACGCAATTTGCGAGAAAATTCTAAGTTTTTGGGAAGATGATTTTAAAAAGAGTTTTGGAAAACACCTAAATTTTTTAAAACAAAATTTAGAAAATCAAGAATTATATTCCTCAAAATTTATTGAAATTTTGAAAGAATTAGATTTTTTAGAGAGAGATGAGGAAGAAAATAAACAGGAGAACCAACAAGATTCTGATCAAAATAATCAACAAAGCTCAGAGCCAGATAGTGAGACAAATGAAAATCAAAATCAAAGTGAGGCAGAAAATCAATCAATATCTGAAACAGAGCTTGAAATGAATGAATTTAGAATGGAAGAACAGCTCTTTGATACTGAAAGCGATCAACAAAGCTCAGAACAAATTGTTCAAAAACTTAATAATTCAAAAAGTAAAAATGAATACAAAGTCTTTTCAAAAGAGTTTGATGAAATAGAAAAGGCAGAAAATTTAGAGGATGCTGATGAAATATTAAAATTAAGAAGAAATCTTGATCATCAACTAATAAACTTTAAAGATTTGATTATTAAATTAGCAAATAAATTGCAGAGACAACTTATGGCGAAACAAAATCGTTCATGGGATTTTGATTTAGAAGAGGGATTATTAGATAGTTCTAAATTGCCAAGAATTATTATTGATCCTTATAACTCTTTATCATTTAAAAAAGAAAAAGATCTAGAATTTAAAGATACTGTTGTAAGTCTTTTAATTGATAACTCTGGTTCAATGAGAGGTAGGCCAATTACAATTGCTGCACTCTGTGCGGATATACTCTCTAGAACCTTAGAGAGGTGTTCAGTAAAAGTCGAAATTCTTGGGTTTACTACAAAGAATTGGAAAGGTGGTAAATCCAGAGAAGACTGGAATAAAAAAGGTAAATTAAAAAATCCAGGACGTTTGAATGATTTAAGGCATATAATTTATAAAAGTGCAGATAGTCAATGGAGACAATCAAAAAAAAATTTAGGTCTAATGTTAAAGGAAGGAATACTTAAAGAGAATATTGATGGCGAAGCTATAATGTGGGCATTCAATAGATTGAAAAAAAGGAAAGAAGAAAGAAAAATCTTAATGGTTATATCTGATGGCGCGCCCGTTGATGACTCAACCTTATCAGTAAATTCTGGTGATTATTTGGAAAAACATCTAAAAAAAGTCGTTAAGTTTGTTGAGAGTAAAGATGATGTAGAGATATTAGCTATAGGTATCGGTCATGATGTATCTAGATATTATAGTCGTGCAATAAAAATAACTGATGTTCAAGAATTGGGTGATGTAATGATTTCAGAATTAAGCAACCTATTTAAAAACAATAAATTACTAAATTAAAGTCCAATTAAATCTTTATTATTCCATTTAATAATTACTTCAGCTCCATTTCTAGTAATTGAATTACGACAAATAACTTTTGCATAGTTCCTTTCAAGTAATGTTCCACCAATAAAAATACCAAGTCCTAAACCTGCTTTTTTTATTTCATTTCGTTCTTTTGATCTTATGTATGGCTCTCCAATCTTATCTAAAATATCTTTTGGAAAACCATGTCCATCGTCTTCAATGATTACTTCAGTGTTTTCACTATCTGAATTTACAGTTATAAATATTTTTTCTTTGGCGAATTTATTGGCATTTCCTATAAAGTTCCTCAGACCATAAATAACTTCGATCGATCGCTTAAATTTAATAGGATTGATATTTTGATTATCATGAAAAAAAAATTTTTTCTTACTTATGCTTTCAAACGATTTTATAATTTCTTTAAGATAATTAGAGATAGTAAGATCGTAATCAATAAATTCATCATTAATATCTGGATTAATTGAAAGTTTTTTTAATATTTGATTACATCTTTCAACCTGTTCTGCTAATAAAACTATATCTTTTTCTATATCTTTATTACCTTTTAAAGATTTTGATAACTCCTGGGTAATTAGCTTAATTGTTGATAATGGAGTAGCTAAAGAATGAGCTGCCGCAGCCGCTTGGCCTCCAAGGGATACAAGTTCGTGTTCTTTTGCAATTAATTGCTGAATTTTATCTAAAGCATCTTTACGCAAACTAGATTCATGGGCAAAAGTAATTGCAAAAAAATTTAAAAAAAATAAAGCGATTACTAATGAAATAGGAATAGAATAATAAAAATAAAAATCGATTGATGATTTTGTTGGTAATGGTAAAGAAGTTTCTTGATAGAGAAAGGTGAGTATTATTATGCTAACTATTGTAATTAGAATTAATATATAATTAGTTTTCTTTTCCAAACTTAAGGATGCAAACACACTTGGAATAATCAAAAAAATTATAAATGGATTTAAAATCCCTCCAGTAAAATAAAAAAGTAAAGTAAGTTGTGAAATGTCAATTATCAAAAAATTAAAAGCAGTTCTGTTGGATAATAAATTTTTGACATAAAAACTTACCAAGTAAATATTGCTTATTGCGCCAATCAATACAACTATATTTGATTTTATGTATGAAAATTCGTACTCAAAAAAGAATGCTGCTAAGTTTATAGCTATAAATTGGCCAATTATTGCTATCCATCTTAGGTTTATATAAGTTTTTCTATTTAAAGAATAATTTTTAGAATTATTTAAAAATTCCATTTATATATCTAAATTCGATACATTTATTGCATTATCAACAATAAAATCCTTTCTTAAAGATACGTCATTACCCATTAAAGTATAAATCAAATCTTGATCTTTTTTGATATTTTTTGAATATTGAACATTAAGTAAGTTTCTAGTTTCTGGATTTAAAGTTGTATTCCATAATTCTATTGGATTCATTTCACCTAAACCTTTAAACCTTTGAATGCTTAGTTTAGATTTTTCTTCACTTAAAATACTTTGATATTCCTTACTTTTTTTGTTTAATTTTTTTAAATCTTTTGAGTTAGCTAGTATATATTTTTCTAAATCTTGTTCATCTTTAATATATATACTTTTTGAACCTTTATTTATTTTAAATAAAGGAGGCTGAGCTAAATAAATATTACCATTCTCGATTAATTTATTAAAAGGTTTATTGTTAAAAAAAGTCAATAGCAAAGCACGAATATGAGAGCCATCAACGTCAGCATCTGTCATGATTATAATTTTCCCATATCTAAGATCTTTGATTTCAATTTCATCAGTTTTTGGGTCAAGACCTAGTGCATTAATTAATGTTACAATTTCGTTAGATGACATCATTTTCGATAAAGATTTAGTTTTATAATCAATTGACTTTCCATTTTTTCCATTAAACTCTGTAAATGTATTTAGAATTTTACCTCTTAAGGGCAAGACTGCTTGAAATTCTCGATTTCGGCCTTGTTTAGCTGAACCACCCGCTGAGTCTCCTTCCACAATAAATAGCTCTGTGCCTTCTTGTTTTGAATTTTGACAGTCAGCTAATTTACCCGGAAGCCCCGTTAACTCAAGTGCACCCTTTCTTCTGACACTTTCTCTAGCTTTTCTTGCAACATCTCTTGCGACAGCTGCCTGTATAACCTTAGCTAATACAATTTTTGCAATTGAAGGATTTTGATCAAACCATATTGATAATTTTTCATTAATAAAATTTTCAACAATATTTCTTACTTCAGAGGATACTAATTTATCTTTTGTTTGAGATGAAAATTTTGGATCAGGGATTTTTATTGAAAGAACGCAGGTTAAACCTTCTTTAATATCATCTCCAGATAAACTAACTTTATTTTTTTTTAGGAGATTTTGGTCGTTAGCATATTTATTAATCACTCTAGTAAGTGCGCTTCTAAAACCTAATAAATGAGTTCCACCATCTTTTTGGAATATATTATTTGTAAAGGGATAAACATCCTCTGAGTATCCTAGGTTCCATTTCAACGAACACTGAATATCAACATTATTTTTTTTTCCTTCTATATAAATAGGTTTTTTAAATAAATCATTATCATTTTTATTTTTTAGAGTTTCTCTTTTTTTATCTAAAAATTCTACAAACTCCAGTATTCCACCTTCATATCTAAATTCTATTGTTTTATTTTTTTTGACGGAAAAATCATTCAAAATTATCTTAACACCTTTGTTTAGAAATGCTAATTCTCTAAGCCTTTTCTCTAAAATAGAAAAATTGAATTTTGTTGAAGAAAAAATTTCTTGCGAAGGTATAAAATTTATTTCAGTACCGTTTTCTCTAGATTTACCTATTTTTTTTAATGGAAATCGAGCATCTCCATTTTTAAATTCGATAAAATATTTATTCCCATCTTTATCAATAACTAGTTTTAATTTTTCAGAAAGTGCATTAACAACAGAAACACCAACGCCGTGTAATCCACCAGAAACTTTATATGAATCATGGTCAAATTTACCACCGGCATGTAATTGGGTCATTATAACTTCTGCTGCAGATACCTTTTCGCCTTTGTGAATATCTACAGGTATACCTCTGCCGTTATCTTTAACTGTAATTGAACCATCTTTATTTATAGTTACTTCAATTTTATCACAATACCCTGCTAGAGCTTCGTCAATTGAATTATCTACTACCTCATAGACCATATGATGAAGTCCGGTTCCATCATCTGTGTCTCCAATGTACATGCCAGGTCTTTTTCTGACAGCCTCTAAGCCTTTTAGTACTTTAATTGAATCAGCTTTATATGATTTATTATTTTGAAGTGACATTGAAATAAGCAGTTTTTTTATAACATCTTTTTTATTTTTAACAAACTAAGACAGCTAGAAGTGATCTATTTATATTGATAATCAATGCTAATTTGATGAAAAAAAAAATTTTAAAGTACTTTTCTATTTGTGGCTTTAAAATTAGAATTTTGATTATTTTTTGAAAAAATGAGTCATTTATACGTTAAAAAAATTTTAATACTTTTTTAAAGCTTATATTAACTAAAATTAATTAAAAATTTTAAGAATAGTGTTTCTGCTATTAATGCTTCTAAATAGTTTTTTTTTCAAAAAAATAATATCTACTTGAACTAAAACATTATCAATATAATGAACCTCGGAAATATCAAAGGGCAAATATTCAATTGAATTTAGGTAATCAATATACTGTACTATACTTGGGGCTCCTTCATTATATTTTATTATTGGACATTCTAGAAGAATAATTTGACAGTTTTCTAAAATTTCACTTCCACCACGAAGTATATCAATTTCACTTCCTTGGGTATCTACTTTTATAAATTCTGGTAGGGGAAGATGTTTTTCTTTTTTAATTGCATTTAAAGTATTAGTAGTAATTATTTTAGGTTTAATCTCGCTAGGATAAAAATTTGTATTTTCTGGGTAATAAGAATCGCCAACATGTGACTTTGAGTAAAATTTTACTTCTTTAATTTTGTCAGAAAGAGTTTCAATAAAATACTTATGATTACTTTTTTTTAAATATTTCTCATTTTCATAATTTGATTCAAACAAATAAAAATTTTTATTTTTTAAAGATGTTTTGCTTAAATTATTGCTCCATTCGCCTTTGTACGCTCCGATATCATATATATTATTTATTTGTAAATGTTTTTTTTGCAAATTTATAAGAATAGAATTTAATTTTTGCCTGTAAAACGAATTAAAAACTCTTTGATATTTTTTATTAAAAAATTTAATTAAGCTATAAAAAAATAAATGTTTTAATTTCATCAATTGTGACCTTGGATTTATTTAAAATATTAATTAAATTAATTATAACGATTTATCAGATAAACATTCAATAAAAAATTATCAATTATTATATTTGTGGCGGAGAGAGTGGGATTCGAACCCACGGTACCTTTGACAGTACACACACTTTCCAAGCGTGCGCCTTAAACCACTCGGCCACCTCTCCAATTTAATTTTTATTTAAAGTTAATTCTCTCTTTTTCAATTACCATTGGCATATTTCTTGCATGAATTAAAATCACTCCTATATATTCTCCTACCAATCCTAAAAGAATAATTTGTACAGAACTAACAAAAAATATTCCAACTACTACGGGTGCAATACCTAAAGAAAAAGAATTCCAAAACAGTAATTTGTAAATTAGGTAAAATAATCCAGCAGCTAAACTTATTAGGCCTAGAATAAAACCTATAAGAATCATAAATCTCAATGGTTTTCTCGAATGTTTTACAATTCCTAACATTCCTATGTCATATAAAGTAAAGAAATTATTTTTAGTTTTTCCAGACAACCTTATAGGTTGATGAAATTTTATTGTAGATATCTCATAACCAATTTCACTGATTAAACCTCTAAAATATGGATATGGGTCCTGAACTTTTTTAAGTTTTTCAATAACTGACCTATCAAAGATACCTGATCCAGTAGTATTAATTGTTAGTTTAAGGTCAGAGATATAATTCAAGAACTTATAAAACATTTTTCTAAAAAAAAATTTCATAACGTTCTCTTCTGATTTAATTTTTTCTCCTAATACAATTTTTTTTCCTTTTTTCCACTCTTCAATATATTTCGGTATCATATCGATTGGATCTTGAAAGTCTGATGCCATCAATATTGTTGCATCACCTGAGCTTTGCAATAATCCATGAAATGGAGATTTAATATGTCCAAAATTTTTTGTGTTTATTATGACCTTTAAATTTTTATCACTACTGGCTAATTGTCGTAATTTTTCTATAGTTCCATCATTAGAGCTATTATCTATAACTATATGTTCATATTCACATTCGATTTTTGTAAATTGATTTTTAATTTCACTATAAAGTTTTTCAATATTTGAAACCTCATTAAATGTTGGTGTAACAATTGAAATTTTCATAAATTACTTAAAATTTTTTTAATACCATTTTTAAAGCTTACATTATTTTTTAACCCCAAGTCTTTAGTGGCAAATTCTGTAGAGGGAACATAATATTCTATTTCATTTAAATTATAGTTCTTCGATATTAATTTTATATTATATTTATTTGAGAAAAAAGTAGCCAATTCAAACATATTTATTTCTTTATTTGAACCTACATTATAAACTGGACAATTAAAATTTGAGTTTTCAATTATTTTCACTAGCCATTTACACATATCATCTGAATGCATATAACTTCTATATATATTAGGATTTTTATCAAAGACAATTGTCTTTTTTTTTCTAATTATTGAATTTAAAATCTTTGATATTGCATATTTATAACTAAGAATATAGTTTCCATAGAAAGTAAAACATCTCGCTATTGAAACTTTATAACCATTTTTAGACAACTGTTGAAATTTTTTTTCTAAATAAATTTTTTCCAACGCATATTTTCTTTTATAATTTTTATAATTAGTGATTTTATTTTTTTTAATCATAAACTTCTCACTTATTTGGTTTTTTTTTTGTCTTTTTCCATAGACCGCACCTGAGCTTAGAAATAAAATTGATGGTTTATATTTTAAATTGTCAATTAATTTTTTAAATTTAGCAAAGTTTTTAATATAAGATTTATGTCCATTTGAATTAATTAAATACATTATATAATCAATTTCTGGAATTTTTTTTAATTTAATTAAATCAATTTTTATTTTTTTTAAGCTTTTATATTTTTTTTTTAAAGAAAAATTTTTTCTTGATATAGTATAAATTTTTGAAAAATATTTATTATTATCTCCAAAGTACTCAATTAGAGATTTTCCAACAAAACCACTTGCACCTATTAATAATATTCTTTTCAATTTAATTAGTTTGCTTCAAGTATTTTTTTATTTCTATTAGCTAAATTTACATCCATATTGTTGTAAAATTCTTTTCGTGGTAATAAAGGGGACATATCTTCTATAGGATTTCCAAACTGAAGTTTGGGTATAATTTTTTGATTTTTATCAAGTTTTACCTCAATTAATTCAGCTTTTTTTGAAAATATTATTGGTTTTAGTTTTTGGAATTCGTGATGATTATTAATTTTAGTATAATTAATATTAAATGCTTTAGCTAACTTGTAAAAATTAGGATTTGATACTCCTTTACCAGAAGCTTCAAATCTTTTTCCCAAGTACAATTCCTGAAATTGTTTAATTATTCCATATCCATCATTATTTAATACAATTATCTTAATTGGTAATTTTAATTTATCTATCGTGTGAAGTTCTTGTAAATTAATTTGTAAACTTCCATCTCCATCAACGCAAATAATTCTTGAATTACTTTTGGCAATTGAAGCTCCAATACTAGCTGGCAATGCATAGCCCATGGGTGAATTTCCAAACGCTGAAAATAATTTTTGTCCGTACTTTACTTTAAATGCTTGCAAGGTCCACGTAAGGTGACCACCATCATCAGCTATTATAATATCTTTCTTTGTTAATAATTTTGACAAAAATTCAATAAATACATATGGATTTACAAATTTTTTTTCTTCTCTAAAAGAGTTTAAAACAATTGGGTACTTATTTTTCCATTGATGACATCTCCTGAGCCAATCTTTTCTTTCAATTTTTATATTTTTTTGTAATTTAAATTTTTGAAAGAAATAATTTAAATCTGTATTAATTTTAATATCTATATTTAACCCTCTTTTTTTGTTAATTTCATATTTATCAATATCAACAACTATTTTTTTTGCCTCTCTAGCAAATGTTTTAGGGGCACCTCCAGTTATTCTAGTATCTAACCTTGTACCTAATGCTAAAATTAAATCTGAATTTTGAACTGTAAAATTAGCTGATCTACTCCCATAAACACCAATATTCCCAATATAATTTTTATTATTGTGATCTATTAAATCTACACCGCTCCAAGTAGTTGTGATTGGTATATTAAAATTTTTTAAAAAAGAATTTAGTTTTTTTTCGGTTTTGGAATACTTTATTCCCCCACCTAAAATAATTACAGGCTTCTTTGATTTAATAAATTCTTTACTGATTTTTTTAGAATCAATATACATTTTATAATTTAATTTAACGTTTTGATTAAAAGATTTTAATTTATTCTTTATTATTTTTTTTCTTTGTAGATCCATAGGAATGTCAATTAGTACTGGACCTGGTCTTCCTGTAGTAGCAAGATGGTAACTTTTTTCAAGAATATATTTTATTTCAGATTCATGTTTTAACTTATAGGCAAATTTAGTGATTGGTTTTGCAATAGAAACAATATCTGTTTCTTGAAAACCCACCTGTCTTACTTTATGAGTGCTTTTATTTGTACTTTGTTGCTCATATGTATTTACCTGGCCACAAATATGTAATGAAGGAACTGAGTCAAAATAAGAACATGCTATTCCTGTTAATAAATTAGTAGCTCCGGGACCTGAAGTTACCATAGTGCATGAAAAATTTGGTCCAAGACGAGAATAAGAGTCAGCCATCATCGCTGCTGCTTGCTCATGTCCAACCGAGATATAATTAATTTTTTTAGTTCTTGAGAAAGCATCTACTAAAAAAGAAATTGCACCTCCAGTTATTAAAAAAACTTTTTTTACTTTTTTATTTGTTAAAAAATCTAATACGTAGTCTGAAAGGTCCATATTTTAAATATATTTGTCTAAAAACTTGATTATTTTAGAGTGTATATATTTAATATGTGCTTGATTCAAACCTTGATGACAACCAATTAATAGTCCGTTTTTCATTATAAAATCTGCATTTTTAAAAGAGTTCAGTTTATTTCTGCTGGAGATTAATAAACTAAAACCTGGGTGTCTTAGTATATTTCCACTAAAAATTGGTCTAGTTTGAATGCCACAATTCTCAAGGTAAATTTGTAATTTTTTTCTATTAAAATATTTATTTGATTTTAAGATTACAGGATAAGCTAAAAAATTTGTTTTAACATTTTTTAAAATTCTTGGTGTTATAAAATAATTCTCGTGTTTTCTAAAAAAATTTAAATGGTTAAAAAAATTACTATTTCTTATTTTTTTGAAGTAATTAAATTTTTTAAGTTGCACTAAACCAAATGAAGCACCTATTTCTGATGGCTCAAAATTATACCCAAGCTCTGAGAATACAAATTTTTTATCATAATTGTAACCCTTTAGTTTAATATTTAACCTTTTTCTAATATTCTCAGAGTCTTTTATCAATGTTGACATCCTCCCCCAGCTTCTTAAAACTTTTGATCTATCATAAATTTTTTTATCATTTGTTAAAAACATTCCACCATTTCCCGCACAACTTATAATATGAGATCCATAAAAACTTGTTATTGATATATCACTAAAAATTCCTGTTGGTTTATTTCCTATGCGAGCTCCTAGTGTATCTGCTGAGTCTTCAATAATTTTTAAATTATATTTTTTTGCTATTTTTTTTATTTCTTTCCAATCTGGAATATTTCCAATTAAGTTAGGTACAACAATACCTTTAGTTTTTGAATTGATTTTTGGGATTATTTTTTTTGTATTAATCTGCAAAGTATCGACTTCTATATCAACAAGGATAGGTTTTGCTCCCGCTAAAACAATTGAGGAAACAGCTGTTCCAAAGTTTAGACATGGTGTTATTATTTCATCTCCTTTTTTAAAACCAAGAACATTGATTGCTAAAGTTAAAGCCGATGAACCTGAATTTACCATTATCCCATATTTTTTTCCAAAAAATTTAGCAATTTTTTTTTCAAAAGAGTCGACATCAATGCCCATTTGTGTAGAAATTTTTAATTTATCAACGACAGCCTTAATTTCATCTTTACCATACACATTTTTTCCGTAAGATATCTTCATTTTGAAAAATATTTTTTAATTTGATTTACACACAATTCTTTTGCTTTTTTATATTTAATTAAATCGTTCCATTCTAATACCATATTAATAGATTTATCTATATTTAATCTTGGATGCCACTTTAATATTTTTTTTGATTTAGAATTATTTAATTTTAATGTCTTAGATTCTTTTATTTTTTTTAATTTTTTAATCTCAATTTTAATTTTTTTTTTCTTTTTGATTTTTCGTACAATATCGATCACTTTAACAAAGTTTTTTTTATCTGGCCCAAAGTTCCAACTATAGTTTTTATTATAAATATTTTTTTTAAAATGTAGTTTTGATAATAATAAATATCCATAAATTGGCTCAATAACATGTTGCCATGGTCTGATATGGTCAGGGTTTCTCAATATTAATTTTTTTTTAGAATTTAATGAATTTATTACATCTGGTAATAATCTATCTTTTGCAAAATCACCACCACCTATAACATTACCAGATCTAACAGATGAAACTTTAAATTTAAGTCTTTCAAAATTAAAAAAAGTATCAATAAAAGATTTTGTTAAAATTTCTTTACAAACTTTTGATGAGCTGTATGGATCGGTGCCTCCAAGCTTATCCTTTTCATTATAAGCTTTATTTCTATTATTATTTTCATAAACCTTGTCTGTAGTTGCTATTACTAAAGAATTTAATGATTTTGTTTGTCTTGCAACTTCTAAAAGATTTAAAGTACCAAGTATATTAGTTGAAAAAGTTTCATAAGGTTTTTCATATGATTTCTTTACTAAAGACTGTGCAGCAAAATGAAAAATTACATCTGGTTTTGATTTTTTGATTGCAATCTCTAATTTTTTTTTATTTTTTATGTCATGATAAAAACTTTTGGTTACTAGTTTTTTGCACTCTGCCATATTAAACAATGATTTTTTTAATGGTTTTAAGGAATATCCATATATTTTAGCTCCAAGAAAATTTAGAATTATTACTAACCAACTGCCTTTAAATCCTGTATGCCCAGTAATAAAAACTTTCTTATTTTTCCAAAATTTTGATAGACTGCTTACATTTTCCATGGAATTTTTTTTGAATTAATAATTTCTTGAAATTCATTTTTGTCTTTAAGTGTGTCTAAACTTTTCCAAAAACCATGATGTTTAAATGCAAACAATTTTCTCTTTTTTAAAAAAAAACTCATTGGCTCCTTTTCCCAGTAAATAGAGCTATTTTTAATTCTTTTTAAACAATCTTTAGAAATCACAAAAAATCCTCCATTAATAAAGACGTCAATTTTTTTATTACTATTATCAAAATATTTTACAAAATTATTTTTTATTTTTAAAACCCCATATCTTTGTTTGGGTCTTACGGCTGTTAGAGTAATTTTAGCCTTATTTTTATAATGGAACTTAACTAGTTTATTTATATCAACATTTGATAGACCATCGCCATAAGTCATAATAAAGTCTTTGTTAAAATTTAAAATTTTATTAGCAATTAATAACCTGCCTCCAGTTCCAGAATTTATTCCTGTAAAGACTATATCTATTGTAATATTAATTTTTTTTTTATTATAATTAAATTTAATTAAATTTTTTTTTTTTTTTAAAAGAGAAATATTTTTTCGATTTTTAATCAGAAAATAATCTAAGATGCTTTTTGAATTAAATCCCGAACAAAGGACAAATTCATTAAAACCTTGAGAATTAAAATTTTCAATTAAATGCATTAATAAAGGTTTGCTACCTATTTCAACCATTGGTTTTGCTTTTATTTTGCCCTCATGGTCAAGTCTTGTTCCGTAACCTCCACAAAGAATAAATACTTTCATAATTTTTTTTAATTTTTATTAGAATAAATCATATATACATAAAATAGTTTGTAAAACATATATGTAAATATTATGTTTTTCACGGCTAACATAAGAATAATTTATAAATATGATTTTAAGTATAAGAACATCCATATTAACCTTAATCACATTATCTATTTATTATTTAATTTTTAAATTTAATTTAATTGATTATTTAGCTTTAGGTTCAAGCATATTGTTCGTAGATTATGGAGATATAACCAAAGCATTAAATTGTATAAATTTTGGATACAGCTCTTATTCTGATATTCCAGAAGGGCCACAGGAAATGGGCTGTAGAGGATTTAGCTACGGTCCAATAATATTGGATTTAATTCCATTCAAAAAAAATTTTTTTCATTTTTACGAAAATATATTTCCTATAATTTTAATTATTTTATTTTCTTTTTTTGTTATATCAATAATTGATCCCCGAAAAAAAATAATTTTGTTATTAACATTTTTATCTCTTTTTAATCCAGCAACACTTCTAATGTTACAAAGAATGAATATTGATATTCTTTTTGTAATTTTATTAATTATAATATCTTATAATCGAATTTACCCAATAAATTGGTTTTTTGTTATTTATTCATTTTTAACCAAATTTTATCCATTCATATTTGGTATGATAATTTTCATGGAAAACAAGTTTAGGAATAAAATTAATTTATTAATTATTTTTATATTAATTTTGTTTTCAAGTATTATTTATATTTACTTCAACTTTGAGAAATATAGTTATATCATGAATAGTGGGTGGGCGATGGGTCTTCATTATTTATTCTCTATTAAAACTTTACCAAAGATATTCAAAGAATTATTTGATTTGCATTATGGTTTTTTACTTCTTGTGATATTTGGTTCATTTATTTATTTTAATATCAAACTAATTAAGAATAATTACAGTTATGTATTAAAATTAGATTTTTCTCCTCAAGAAAAAATGTTTATCATAAGTGCTAATGTACTAATATTCTGCTTTGTTGTTTTTTCGAATGCTTATTATAGAGAAGTTTTTTTAATATTAACTATTCCATATTTATTAAGATATTTGAGTAATGATAAATTTAAAATTATAATTAAATTGATAATAATTAAGTTTTTATTTAATTTTTTATATATTTTATTTTTAAATTTTGAAACACATTATCATGTCGAGGGTCAAAGAATTTATACAAATAGCTTCTTACTAATAAGTTTTGCAAAAGGAATAATAGATTATCTATTGATGTTATTTCTTTCTTGTATTGTTATGATTAAAAATATGAAATTAGCATACCACTACTTTTCATTTAAATTCCTAGAAAAATATTACTAAATATCATTTTTTAATTATCTATGAATAACCAGGCATTAGTTTTATATTTACAGTATTTTTTAAACCAAAAAGATTGATATCTTTCTGCAAGATATGCATAGATTCGTGTAGTGTCATATCCTGTTAGATTTTCAAATCCAAAAATCTTCTCACAATTTTCAAGCCATGCGAATAAAGTTGAAAACCATTTATCGAGTACTTGCGGTCTCGCAATGAACATTAAGTGTGGATTATATTCTTTTTGCTTATTAACATACAAATTAAACTCATTCCTATCATCTTCGTTTAAAACAGATATAGCTTTATCTAAATTCCCATACCCATGATGCATATCAAAATGAATTTTTAATGTTTCTGAGTCTTTTTTCCATAATAGGCTTGGTTTTTTAATAACATTTCTAAAACCTCTTTTAATAATTTTAATTTTTTTTGCACCTGAAACTTTTATTGGGTCACATATTATTGCATCCAAATTTTCCCAGTCTTTGCATGAACTTTCTAATAAAAAATCTAAATAATTATTTTTATTTATAGCTTGTGTATCTTCAGTTTTTTTAATCCAAAATCTTCTTTTTTGACAAAAACCAACCCATTTAGAATTTTCATTTTTTAAAAGATTTTTCCAATACCAGTAATGAAAAGTAAGTTCAGAATAATATTTTTCTTTATAATAAATATTTTTTTTCTCTGAACAATCTATGTAATTATTATTAAATTTTTCTTTTCCTACTGCAACCAATTTCAAAAATGTACTTTCTAATTGTGGTATAGGTTTATTTGTAACACAGAAAATTTTTAATTTGTCTGACATTAATATATTCTTTTTAAGAAATTATGTTTTATGCCCCTAAAAAACTTATTCGAGGTTTTGTTAATCAGTATTTTTAAAAAAAAATACCAGTCTTGGTTTCTTTTTAACATATTTTTACTAAATTTATTGTTATGTGTATGCTCATAAGCAACATATTTATATCCTAATAATCTTACAATTTTTTTTTGTATATTATTTAATTTTCCAGATATATTTTCTCTTAAGCCTGAAATTAGTTTTTGTTTTTTGTTTTTATATATTAAATTAGATTGCCCTATCAATTCATATTCGGAAAACATTGAGCCATTATAATTTTGGTGTGCTTTTGAAATTGCTTTAAAAATAACTTCAGTTATCCATTCGGATGTTTTTTTTCTTCTTTTTATAAATTTAGAAATATTTTTTTGTAAATATTTATTTTCTTTTTCTGAGATAGATATAAATTGGGCTAAACAAGATATAAAATACTTTGGTAATTTTTTTAAAATAATTCGATTGGTATCGTAGTAGGCTCTATGGTATTCTGATGTAGTTCCATAGCTAATAGATATATTTTTTTCGAAAAAATTTATTTTTTTTAAAATTAAGGTATCTGCATCCCATATAACTATTTTATTTTTATATTTATTTACAAAATCGATTAAGAAAGTGACTTTTAAAACCTGTTGATAATACCACTTTAATCTTGGTTTAATTAATTTTATATATTTTTTATCTTTTAAAAATTTAAGAGATAATCTTTCAAATTTTTTGAACTTTAAAATACTTTCTTCATCAACAACAACTAAATTATTTAGCTTAAGCTTTTGTCTGAAACGTTTTTTTTCTTTCTTTGGGCAAATAATATAGAAGTTAACATTTTTATAAAATTTAACAAATTCTTTATAGTTTTCCCTTATTATTGGAATATTTCCTGCTAATGATACTTGGCAAATATTTAAATTTTGTTCTTTCACAATTAAATATATTTTTAAATGAAATTTTTATTAAAATAAATTTAAATTTTAATAATTAAATTTAACTTAATTTAAAAAAAAGTTAAATCCTTACCTAAAAGTTCCTTTTTAGCTATTTCTATATCCTCATTGCTATACTTATATGGTATCTTAAAACTCTTTTGTGGGTTTAATATTTGAAATTTTTCTTTTAAATCTTCTCTTATAAAAAAAGCATTTACACCTGCTGTATCAAGAGCAATCAAATGATAATTTTTTAAATTTGCCAGAGAACATAGTGCATTTAAAGAAGATCCCGAGTAAGTCGATCCTATTTTCCAAGTAAAATTTTCTGAATAAGGTACAGAACATTTTTCTTCACTCCCATACCAAAAATTATATTCTATACATAGGATTTTTGGTCTATATTTTAAATTTTCAAAAATATAATAGTCAATACCATCTACATCAATTGACATAAAATCGATTTCATTTTCATTAACAAAATATTTAGAAATTATTGCATTAACATTATCTTTATTTATCATTTCTTCTAATACTTTATTTTTTTTGAATGGGAAAAAAATTTTTAATAGCCAGCCAAGTATAAATACTTTTTCATTCGACCCATCTATAAATAAACCTTTATTGCTTTTTCTAAGTAAATTTAGACAATTGTTTTCATAATAATCAAAA
>CACJMW010000002.1 GCA_902594655.1 uncultured Pelagibacteraceae bacterium | reverse complement strand
ACACATTTAAACAAGTGAAAAAAATATATTAATGTTTAATAATATCGTTAATTTTATTTAAAAATTGAGTAAATATAGAAATTTGAGTGGCTATTATTGTGGGTAAAAATGTGAAAAAAAGTGTATGAAATTTAATTAAACTAATTCACAGGATAATAATATAAAACAATAAAACTATTATTAATTTATTTATGGGTACTATTAAAGACTATATTAGAGGTAAAAAAATAGATAGTACTCCTATCTGGTTCATGCGGCAAGCTGGAAGATATTTACCTGAATTTAGAGAAATTAGATCTAAGAATAGTAACTTTATTAATTTATGTTTAAACCCAAGTCTTTCTAAAGAGATAAGCATTCAACCATTAAAAAGGTTTAATTTAGATGCTTTAATAATATTTTCTGACATCCTTTTTATTCCTTATGCTTTAGGTCAATTTGTTGAATTTGAAAAAAATTTCGGGCCAAAACTTGGAGAATTAAATTATAAAAATATTTTAACTAAATCAGATGAAGAAATATCACTAAAACTAAATCCTATTTATGAACTCATTAAGTTAATATCTAAAGATGCCATCTTAAATAACAAGGACCTAATTGGATTTACAGGAGCCACATGGACAATTATGGTTTATATGTTGAATAAAAAATCACCAAAAAAAAAGATAGATGAAAATATATTCAATTATCCACACCAAGATGACTTGATAAGGAAAATTATACAAGCTCAAAAAATTCATATTAAAAATCAAGTCGAAAGTGGAGCTTCTCTTATACAGATTTTTGATAGTTGGGCTGGCTTATTAGATGAGGATAAAATTGAGAAATATATATACCAACCAACAAAAGAAATTGTTCAATTTACAAAAAAGTTAGGCGTAGAAGTAATTTGTTTTCCAAGAAATATTAAAAACTATAGAAAATATTGCGAAATAGTCAATCCTAGCGCAATCAGTATTGATTATACAATAGATCCAAAAAAAATTGCTGAAAGTATAAATTTACCCATTCAAGGTGGCATGGATCCAAAATACCTGTTGTTAGATAAAAATGACATGTTAAAAAATGCAAAAAAATATTTAGAGATATTTAAAAATCATAAATATATCTTTAATTTAGGACATGGTGTTTTGCCCGAAACAAAACCAGAAAATGTTAAGATATTGGTTGATTATGTGAAAGATTTTAAATGAATGAAGATCATCCAAAAATAAGCTTCGGAAAAACAGGTGTTCTCTTAATTAATTTAGGAACCCCAGACTCTACCAGCTGGTGGGATATCAGAAGATATTTAAAAGAGTTTTTATCTGACAGAAGAGTAATTGAAGTAAATCCAATAATTTGGCAGGTAATACTAAACTTATTTATATTAACTTTTAGACCTTCTAAAACAGCCAAAGCTTACAAGGAAATATGGATGAATGACATAAACAAATCACCATTAAGATTTTATACCGAAATGCAAGCAAACAAACTAAGTCAAAGAATAAAAAATGAAAATTTAATTGTTGATTTTGCAATGAGATATGGAAACCCAAGTATTAGTCGCAAGATAGAAGATATGCAAAAAAAAGGTTGTGAAAACTTAATCATTTTTCCTTTATACCCTCAATATGCATCACCAACTACTGCAACAGTGTGTGATGAGGTATTTAGAGTATTAATGAAGATGAGGTGGCAACCAGCAATTCAAATAGTGCCACACTATGAGTCCGAACCCTTATATATTGATGCTCTGGTAAATAGCATTAATAAAAAATTAAGTGAAATAAATTGGATACCAGATTTAATAGTTGCATCTTATCATGGCATTCCAAAGAAATATTTTGAAAAAGGTGATCCATATCATTGCTATTGTCACAAAACTACGAGGTTAATTTCTGAAAGATTTAAAGAAATTAAAATTATTACAACTTTTCAGTCACGATTTGGACCCCAAGAATGGCTCCAGCCCTATACTGACAAGACTTTGGAAAAACTACCACAAGAAGGAAATAAAAAGGTTTTAGTAATATCACCAGGGTTTGCATCAGATTGTGTCGAAACACTTGAAGAAATATCGATTCAAGGAAAAGAGAGCTTCGAAAAATCTGGTGGAGATAAATTTGAATTTATATCTTGTCTAAATGATAGTGATGATCATATTAAATTATTAGAGCATCTTGTTAAGAAAAATTTAAACTAATGAATTTATATTTAATTATAAAGTCTCTACATTTAATAGCAGTTATTTCGTGGATGGCAGGTCTCTTATATTTACCTAGGATTTTTGTATACCATGTAGAAAACTTTGAAAAAACAGAAACTACTGATATTTTTGAGACCATGGAACAAAGACTGTACAATTACATAATGAGGCCAGCAATGCTCTTTTCTTGGATATTTGGAATTGTGTTAATTTATTTAAATGGATTTGATGTTTTAACAAATTTGTGGATGCAAATTAAACTTTTTTTGGTAATAATTTTATCAGGATACCATGAATATTTAGGAAAATGTTTAATACACCTCAAGAATAGAACTAACACAAAAACAGCTAAATTTTATAGATATATAAACGAGGTTCCAACTTTATTGCTAATATTAATTGTATTTATTGTAATAATTAAACCTTTATAGGCTTGTAATTTTAAAATATCACACTATATTAATCTCATCTAAACAAAACTCCCATGAACATTCAAGAATTAAAAGGAAAAACATCAGAGCAGCTTATTGACGAGGCTGAAAAACTAGGTATTGAAAATGCCAGCACCCTAAGAAGGCAAGAAATTCTTTTTGCAATTTTAAAAAAACACGCAGAAAAAGGTGAAGAAATTACTGGAGGTGGAGTATTGCAACTTCTTCAAGATGGTTTTGGATTCCTAAGAGCCATGGAGTCAAATTACTTACCAGGGCCTGATGACATATATGTTAGCCCAAGTCAGATTAGAAGATTTGGTCTGAGAACAGGCGATACAGTCGAAGGACCCGTAAGAGCTCCAAAAGATGGAGAAAGATATTTTGCTCTTTTACAAGTAAGTAAAATCAATTTTGAAGAACCAGAGAAGGTTAGACACAAAATAGCTTTTGATAACCTTACTCCTTTATATCCAAACAGCCAGTTGATAATGGAGTCAGAAAAAACAAAAGTAGAAAAAAGTCCTGATTTAACACCACGTCTTATAGACCTAGTAAGTCCAATTGGAAAAGGCCAAAGATCATTAATTATTTCTCCTCCCAAAGCTGGAAAAACAATGATTTTACAAAGTATTGCAAACTCTATTACAGCAAATCATCCAGAGTGCTACCTAATGGTATTATTAATTGATGAAAGACCAGAAGAAGTTACTGACATGCAACGAACTGTAAAGGGCGAAGTTATAAGTTCAACATTTGATGAACCTGCCCAAAGGCACGTTGCTGTAGCAGAGATGGTTATAGAAAAAGCAAAAAGATTAACTGAGCATAAAAAGGATGTAGTTATACTACTAGACTCCATAACCAGATTGGGGAGAGCATATAATGCAGTCGTTCCAAGCTCTGGAAAAGTTTTAACAGGTGGAGTAGATGCAAATGCTTTACAAAGACCAAAAAGGTTTTTTGGTGCCGCCAGAAACATAGAAGAAGGTGGATCCCTTACAATTATTGCCACTGCACTTATAGATACTGGTAGCAGAATGGATGAGGTAATATTTGAAGAGTTTAAGGGAACAGGAAATAGTGAAACTATATTAGATAGAAAAATTTCAGAAAAAAGAATATACCCAGCAATAGATATTACAAAATCTGGCACAAGGAGAGAAGAGCTCTTATTTGATAAGAGTGATCTACAAAAGATGAATGTTCTCAGACGTATAATAGCCCCAATGGGATCCATGGATGCAATTGAATTTATAAATTCGAAATTAAAAAATACAAAAAGCAATGCTGACTTCTTTAATTCGATGAATAAACCAGGTTAATTAAAATCTTTATTTAATATATCCTAATAACTTCATTTCCTTTTCAAATTTGTTTTCTATTTTTTTAACCGTAACGTCACTTAAATTTTTTTTCCAATCATTATGAAAACCTATATTAAAAAATGGTATATTCTTTTTTTGATTTTTTGAGATCACAGCCTCAGGAAATCCGCTTTCACTTTCCTTTTTCTTCAAAATATCAAATTTAGTTGTTTCCAAAGCTTTTTCAAATTTTTGAAAATCTATTCCTTTATTATTATTAAGAAGTGTATTAATAAAATGTATTAAATTTTGTAAAATTTTATTTTGGTCATCTTTTAAATCTTCATATTTTAAGAATATTGTTTTAAAACTTTTAATGTTAGACCAAGATTTTACATGATTTGCCCATGTACTTAAAAAGGAATAAGACGCATAATTACTATCCTCAGATTTTATCCCTCGGTTTTGATCAAATAGCATTTCTAAAGCCTTATCCTCATTTAGTGAAAAATGATTCATTAAAGATAAAATAATATTTCTGGGATCTCGAACTATATAAATAGCTCCAAGTGTAACCTCAGAGCTAGTAAAAGGATAATTATCAAATGCGCCATAGGCAGAATGCGTTTTGAGAAATTTGACATTTTTATTGAAAAGTAGCTTTTTTTGCATAGGTAACCAATTTTTAGCTGCGTCCTCTTTATTTGATATGAATCCATCAAAAAACTGAATATCAGGGAATTGTTCTATTTTCTTCAATAAGTCAAAACTGAACACTCCATTATTACTAAAATAATAAGCACTTAAAAAGGAGCGAATATAAGTATTTCCACTTTTAGGATACGATGCTATCCAAATAATCATAAAAAAATTATATAATATTTTTAAAATTAAAAGTAACTAATTATGACTATATATGCTTTGTCTTCAGGCCCAGGAGTTTCAGGAATAGCTGTAATAAGAATTTCCGGCATAAAATCAAAACACATTTTAACGGAAATTACAGAAGGAAAATTTCCAAAAGAAAGGCAAGCAACTTTAAAAAAAATAATTGATCCAAAAACAAATGAATTTGTCGATGAAGCAATAGTTTTATGGTTCAAAGGACCAAACAGCTATACAGGAGAAGACATGATAGAACTACATACGCATGGCAGCAAAGCTGTAGTTCTTAAGTTACATAATATTTTAGAAAATTTTGAAAATTGTAGAATTGCTGAGCCTGGAGAATTTACTAAGTTGGCATTTCAAAATAAAAAAATCAACCTATTAAAGGCAGAGAGTATTGGGGATTTAATAGCTGCAGAAACTGAATTGCAAAGAAAACAGGCTCTAAGAATAATGTCGGGTATTGCTTCTAATAGGTTTAATTCATGGAGGAAGGAATTAATCAAAGCACTTGGTGAAATCGAAGCAAAAATTGATTTTCCAGATGAAGACCTACCAGCTGATATTTCTAGAAAGCTAAAACAAAACGTTGAAAAAATAAAAAAAGAAATAGAGGAAACTCTAAATGATGAAAAAACAGGTGAGATAATTAGAGAGGGTTTTAAAGTTTCAATTATAGGACCTCCAAATGTAGGTAAATCTAGTTTATTAAATTATCTCTCAAAGAGAGAAGCAGCAATTGTGTCTGAGAAGGCTGGGACCACGAGGGATGTAGTTGAAGTACACTTAGATATTGCCGGTTTTCCAATCATAATCTCAGACACAGCTGGTATTAGAGAATCTAATGATGAAATAGAAGCTAGGGGGGTTAATTTAGCAATCAGTAGAGCAGAGGACGCAGATCTAAATATAGTCTTACTAGACCCTAAAAACCTTGATTTTAAAGGGTTTTTTAACAGTAAGATTGCGGATAAATCTATTATAGTCATAAATAAATCTGATTTAGGATTATCTAATTCAGTTAGCTTAAAAGCTAATAAAGTTCCTATTACAATTTCGATAAAAGAAAATAAAAATATTGATAAGGTAATTGATGAAATCAAATCAAAACTTAAAAAACAATTTTTAAGAAACGAAGATATTCTAATTACTAGATCGAGACACAGGCATCATCTAAAAGAGTGTCACAAGCATATAAATAGTTTTTTGAAAAAGAAAGATAGTGAAGATTATGATAAAGCTGCAGAAGACCTAAGATTATCAATAAGACATATCGGGACTATAGTTGGAAGAGTTGATGTTGAAGAGATTCTAGGATCGATTTTTGAAAAATTTTGTATTGGAAAATAATACATCTCCTTGCTTGTAAAAATTGGAATCAGTAATAAATTAAACATATGATAAAAGAATTTAAGTTTGATGTTGTAATTATAGGTGGTGGCCACGCTGGATGTGAAGCTGCGGCTGCATCAGCAAGATTAGGTGTTAATACTGCGCTATTTACTCATAAGTTTGAAACGATTGGTGAAATGTCATGTAATCCTGCTATTGGTGGATTAGGGAAAGGTCATCTCGTAAGAGAAATAGATGCTCTAGATGGAATTATGGGCGATGTAGCAGATAAATCAGGTATCCAGTTTAGGTTACTTAACAGAAGCAGGGGGCCGGCTGTGAGAGGACCCCGAACACAGAGCGACAGATCATTATATAAAAAATATATGCAACAAAAGCTTGTAAACTACTGTAATTTAACGATTTTTTCTGATCCCGTAATAGAGTTTATTTTTGAAAAAAACTCTGTAAAAGGATTTATAACACAACAAGGTAAAAAAATTATTTCATCTAAGCTAATATTAACAACGGGCACATTTTTGAATGGTATTATTCACATCGGCGAAACCCAGACCCCTGCTGGTAGATATAACGAAAAACCTACAGCAGGTTTAAGTGACCAATTGAAAAAATTTAATTTTAAAATGGGAAGGTTGAAAACTGGTACTCCTCCTAGACTAGATTCTAGAACTATAGACTATCATAATTTAGAGGAACAGTATGCTGATGAGGTTCCTTATTTCTTTTCTTTTCTAACTAAAAAAAATTTAAATAAACAAATCTCATGTCGTATGACTTACACGAATGAAGCTGTCCATAAGTTAATCTCCAGTAATCTTAAGAGAAGCGCTATGTATTCTGGTAATATAAAAAGCGTTGGACCACGGTACTGTCCATCAATAGAGGACAAAATCGTTAAATTCTCTGATAAACATAGACATCAGATATTCCTGGAACCCGAAGGCTTAGACGATTACACAGTTTATCCTAACGGGATATCAACTTCATTACCGTTCGAAATACAGCAGGAAATATGTAGTAAAATCAAGGGTTTAGAAAATGTTAAAATAATTAGGGCTGGATATGCCATTGAATACGACTTTGTAGACCCAAGGGAGCTTTCTCTAACTCTAGAGACCAAAAAGATTAATAATCTTTATATGGCAGGTCAAATTAATGGAACAACTGGCTATGAGGAGGCTGCTGCGCAAGGTCTAATTGCTGGTGTTAATGCAGCCTTGTCAATTAAAGGTGACGAACCGTTCATATTACAAAGATCAGAAGCTTATATTGGTGTAATGATAGATGACCTAGTTACAAAAGGTGTAGCTGAACCATATAGAATGTTTACTTCTAGAGCTGAATACAGATTAAGTTTAAGAGCTGATAACGCAGATCTACGTTTAACAAAGAGAGGAATCGAAATAGGCCTAGTAAGTAAAAAAAGATCTTTAATTTTTGCTGAAAAATCATCTAATTTAAAAAAAATGGATAAAATGATGGTTAATTTGAAAATAAGCCCATCTAAAGCTTCAAAACATGGAATTATTGTTGCGAAAGACGGTGTCTTAAGAAATGCTAGTCAAATTTTAAGTCAAAAAGGGGTTAATATTGATAAAATTAGGGAAATTTGGCCAGAAATACCAAAATATTCAAGTGAAATCGATGATCAAATAGAAATAAACTCTCATTATAAAGGATATTTAAACAAGCAAAATGCTGATATTCTAGCATTTAAAAGGGATGAAAATTTAAAAATACCAGATAATATCAATTATAGCAATTTATCTGGATTATCTAACGAAGTTAAGTCTAAGTTTAATGAAATTAGGCCAAAAACTCTTGGTCAGGCCCTTAGAATAGATGGAATTACACCTGCAGCAGTATATATTTTGTTGTCTCATGTCAAAAGAAAGTCTATTAAGCATATAGCTTGATTGATTCGAATATTTTAAATTATTCCTGTTTAGAACCTCTGGATGTTTCACGTGAAACATTTCCTGATTTAGAGGAGTTTCGAAAAATTATAATAAAAAAAAACAAAAGCATCAATCTAATTAGCAAAAATACAGAAAAAATTTGTAAAGAAAGACACATAATAGATAGTGCACAAATAGTTGATTTAATTGATTTAAATAGAACAATTTGTACTGATATTGGATCGGGGTCCGGTTTGCCCGGAATAGTTTTAGCAATTATAATGAAACATAAAAATTCTAAAATGAAGTTTAAACTTTACGAAAAAAGTTTTCATAAGAGTAATTTTTTAAAAGAAGTATCAAATAAATTCAATTTGAATGTAGAAGTATTGCACAGGGACATCTTTAAAGAAAAAAATTTAAGTTCAGACATAATTGTAGCAAGAGCATTCAAACCTATTCCAGTAATTTTTAATCTTCTACATAACAATTTTAAATATTTTAAAGAGGTTATTTTATTCTTAGGAAAAAATGGAAAGAAACTTTTGCAGGACGTTTTAAAAGACTGGAATTTTGAATACGATGAAAAAAAAAGCATAACAAATTCAGAATCGACGATATTAAAAATTAAAAATTTACAGAAAGTATGAAAGAAAAAATAATTTCTATAATTAATCAAAAGGGAGGAGTAGGAAAAACTACTACAGTGATTAATCTTGCAGCTGGACTCAGCTTATTAAACAAAAAAGTCTTAGTAATTGATTTAGATCCACAAGGTAATGCAACTACGGGACTAGGATTATCTAATTTAGAAAACTCTGAAAAATCTATCTACAGTGTTTTAAATGGAACAAAACAGTTTTCGGAGGTTATTGAAAAAACAAAATTTGAAAATTTAGATTTGATAACTTCCAATGTAGATTTGTCAGGTTTAGAGGTGGAAACGGCTGGAGATAATAGAAGAGCCTTCATTCTAAAGGAGCAAATAATGGCGTATTTAAACAATTCTAGAGGAGAATACAGCCATATATTGATTGATTGTCCACCATCATTAAGCCTCTTAACTATTATGGCATTAGTAAGCTCCGAATCATTGCTAGTACCACTTCAAACAGAATTCTTCGCTTTAGAAGGAGTTACACAATTAATGAAAACAATCGACAGAATAAAAAATAATCTTAATCCAGATCTTTCAATAAGGGGAATCCTTTTAACTATGTATGACAAAAGAAATAAACTTTCAGGTGAAGTTGAAAAAGAAGCACGAGAGTATTTTAAAGAAAAAGTATATGAAACTGTTGTACCAAGAAATGTAAGATTATCCGAAGCACCTTCCCACGGTATGCCTGTTTTGCTTTATGATAAATCTTGTCCTGGAAGTAAATCCTACTTTAGTTTTACTGATGAATTTATAAACCAAGAAAAAATAATGGAGAGTGCCGCATGACAAATACAATTAAATTAAAAAAAGGATTAGGTAGAGGCTTATCATCTTTAATCGGTGATACAACATCTTCAGTTAAATCAAATAGGGTTCCAATAAGTTCGATTATAAGAAATAAGTTTCAACCTAGAAAAAATTTTAATAAAGAACAGATGGATGAGCTCACAAATTCAATCAGACAGAGAGGAATAATCCAACCAATTGTAGTTAGAAAACAAAATGATAAGTACGAAATTATTGCAGGCGAGAGAAGGTGGCAAGCAGCTCAGAACGCAGGACTTCACGATGTGCCTATTGTTGAAATACAAGCAGATGATTTAAAGTCATTAGAATTTGCTATCGTAGAAAATGTTCAGAGAGATGACTTAAACCCTATTGAAGAAGCTAATGGTTACAAACGATTAATTGATGAATTTCAGTATGATCAAGATAAAGTAGCGAAATTTATAGGAAAAAGCAGAGCCCATATAACAAATTGTTTAAGGTTATTAAGTCTTCCAACTGACATTATAAAACTAATAGAGGATCAAAAGTTATCCCAGGGTCATGCTAAAATATTAGTTGGATTGAATAATGGATATCAAATAGCAAAGAAAATAATTGATAAAAAATTATCAGTTCGACAAGCTGAGAATTTAGTTAGGATATATAAATCACCGAAAAAATTTAAGATAATTACAAATGATAGTAACATTAAAGCTCTGGAGAAAAGCCTGGTGGAAAAGACAGGTTTAGTTGCAAAGATACTTCACAAAAAAAATAACAAAGGAACATTATCATTTGAATACAACAATACAGATCAATTAGATAGGATAGTAATGGTAGTAAAAGCTAATTATTAGAAGTATCTAGTATTAGGTCATAAACCAAATTGTTTGATAAATTTGAATTTCTTTTAAAACCTATCTCTAAAGTATTAACCTTTTCCAATAAATCATAAACCATTTCTGTTGACCAAATTTCAATTTGTTTCTCTACAATAGGCCTTTCTTTCCAAAATATTGGAGGTTTAAAATTATCAATTGTAGCTTTTGCATTGCCTAGTTGTACTTCTAATTTTTTTAGTTCTATCAACCTTTTCAATCTAGAGAGAAACGTTCTTATTAAAATGATAGACTCGTTTTTATTAAAAGTCTTGTTATTAATTATTTTGCAAACTTTTTTATTGTTTTTGGAAAGACAACTGTCTATCAATTCAAAATAGTTTTCGTCTTCAAATAAGTTTACTAATTTCAGAATTTCGTTTCTGTTTATTTTTTTTCTTCCAAAAGAAAAATTTAAAATCTTATCCATTTCATTATTAAGATTCTTTCTGTCACCAGAGCAACTCTCAACAATTAAATTTATATTTTCACTGGATATTAAAATTTTGTTAGACTTAAAAAAATCGTTAGCAATTTTATATAATGAGGCAGCATTATCTTGGTAGAATGGTGTACATACTAATTTTTTTTCTTTTTCAAAAAACTGTCTTAATTTAGATTTTTTCTCCAGATTCCCTGAATTAAATATAATTTTTTTATTATGAATTTCTATTTCAGATAGTTCTATGGCTATATCAGATATTTTTGAAGTTACTCTAGAAACTAAAATAATTTTTTTGTCTCCAAAAAGTGATTCATTCAAACAAACTTCGTAAAAATTATTTCTATTTTCTAAGATTTGATTTTCATCATATTTTATTATTTCTCCATTAAAATTTTTTAGAAAACAATTTCTAATTATCTCATCTTTTAATCCCTCATTTTCTCCATAAAAAAGAAACATATTTGATTGAGTATTTTTTAGATCATTTAGATTAAATGATTTGATAATCATAATTTAAATATTAGAAATATAGAATAATATTTCTTTTGCTATTATGTTTGAAAGACTTTTCTTAAATTTTTTTTCATTCTCTCTCTCTTTATTTTTGCTATCTTCCACCGATAAAGAAATACTTTTATTAAAACTTTTACTAAATTCCTTTCCATCTTTTGTTTGAACTAAAATTTCAGTTTTTAATTTAAGGTTATAATTTTTGGGGTTTCCCTTATCATCTTTATTTCCAATTTCTTTATTATAAAATGAATTGATATTTAAATTATATTCTTTGGAATTTTTTTTTGGTATTTTAAATTTTTTTAATTTATTCGATATAGATATATTTATATTTCTATCGCCTTCTAGAATTAGGTTTTTAATATAAAAATTTTCTTCATTCGTGGCTAGCATTGGTGTGTAACCACAGTTAGTTATTAATATAAAAAAAAATATTATGATGATATTTTGAGTTTTATTCATAATTATATTAAAATATTAATAAGTCTGTCTTTAACGTAAAAATATTTCTTTATTTTATTCTCTTTTAGAAATTTATCAAAGAGTTTACTATTTTGAATATCTTTTATAAGATTTTGCTCTGAAACATTTTTTATAGCTTCAATCGTTCCTCTCTTTTTCCCATTAAATTGGACAACTATAGTGACATTTTCCTCAATTAAGTATTTTTTATTTAAATTGGGCCACGACTTACTATCCATATTTAACCTTTCAAGACATTCACTAGCTAAATGTGGCATAACTGGCATTATTGTAATTAAAAATTTGGAATAATCATTTTTTAAATTTGTAAAATTAATTTCATCATTACTTAATTTATAAAAAAAACTATACGCTTCATGGATATTTGCAATTATGACATTATAGTTAAAATTTGCCAAATTTTTTTCAATTTTGTTTAAGTATTGATTTATAAATTTTGAAAGTTTTAAAGAGTCTTCTTTTTTTTCTTTCTCTATCAACTTTAACATCTTTTCATTCAACAAATATAATTTCTGAACAAATTTATAAGATGCCAGCATCCCTTGATCTGACCACTGAACATCTTTTTCTGGTGGGCTGTCTGAAAGTATAAATAGTCTTACTGAGTCGGCACCATAATGATTTATCATTTTTTCTGGATCTATAGTGTTTTTCTTTGATTTCGACATCGACTCCGATGGTCCTACTAATATTTTATGTGAGTCATCAGATTTTAAAAAGTAATTTTTACCATCTGCTGTTTCAACCTCATCAGGATTTCTCCATTTATTATCTTTATCTTTATATGTTTCATGACAAACCATTCCTTGTGTAAACAATCCTTTAAAAGGTTCTTTAAGGTTAAAATTATCATTTTGGTACCCTATAGCTCTCATAAAAAACCTAGAGTATAAAAGATGTAAAATTGCATGCTCAACCCCTCCAATATATTGATCCACAGGCATCCAATATTTAACATCGTCTAAATTAAATGGTTCAATTTCATTTTTTGGTGAACAAAATCTTAAAAAATACCAGGAAGAGTCAACAAAAGTATCTAGAGTATCAGTTTCTTTAAAATATGATTTTCCATCTATTTCAATTTTGCACCATTTATCAACACTACTAAGTGGGTTACCTTTTATGTTAAGGTTAATATTTTCAGGTAATTTAACAGGCAGATATTTTTCAGGTATAGCTTTATATGAACCTTTTTCATCATAAACAATTGGTATTGGACACCCCCAGTATCTTTGTCTAGAAACCCCCCAATCTTTCAATCGAAAATTGATTTTTTTTCTTCCTATTTTTTTTTCTTCTAGGATTTTTATTGTTTCAATAACAGACTCACCCGGGGCCTTTAGACCACTTAAAAATTTAGAATTAATTATAGTTCCTTGACCTGAATAAGCTTCATCGGTTACTTTAAATGAGTCTTTTTCATTTATAGGTTTTACAACTGTTTTAATATTTAAATTATATTTTTTTGCAAAATCAAAATCCCTTTGGTCATGAGCCGGACATCCAAAAACTGCACCAAATCCATAATCCATCAAAACAAAATTTGCAAAATAAACAGGTACAGTTTGTTTTTCATCAAACGGGTTTTTAGCCTTGAGTTTTGTTTTAAAACCAATTTTTTCAGCATTTGCAATAGATTCCTCTGTGGTGCCTGTCTTTGAACACTTCTCCTTAAATTCTAAGAAATTTTGATCATTTTCGTACAATTTTGATACCGGGTGATCTATTGAAAGAGCTAGAAAAGAAAATCCAAATAACGTATCAGGTCTTGTTGTAAAACATTTGATTTTGTCTATTTTACTATCACCAATTACCTCAAATTCAATTTCGCAACCAAAAGATTTTCCTATCCAGTTTTGCTGCATAGTTTTAACTTTATTAGGCCATCCATCTAAATTATCTAGTTCATTTTGAAGTTCATCAGCAAATTTTGATATATTAAAAAACCACTGACTTAATTTTTTTCTCTCAACAACCGCACCTGATCTCCACCCTTTTCCATCAATTACTTGCTCATTTGCTAGTACCGTTTCATCAACTGGGTCCCAGTTGACATAGTTTTCTTTTTTATACACTAGACCTTTATTAAACATTTCTATAAAGAATTTTTGTTGATGTTTGTAATAATCTTCTGAACATGTAGAAATTTCCCTATCCCAATCTATAGAAAGCCCAAGTTGCTTTAATTGGTTCTTCATTGTTTTAATATTATTTTCAGTCCATGTTCTTGGATCTTGATTATTTTGTTTTGCAGCATTTTCAGCTGGCATTCCAAACGAATCCCACCCCATTGGATGCAGTACATTAAAACCCTTCAAAGTCTTAAATCTAGAAAGTACATCTCCTATTGTATAATTTCTAACATGTCCCATATGGATCTTTCCCGAAGGATAAGGAAACATTTCTAAACAATAGAATTTTTTTTTGTTAATATTTCTCTGTGTTTTAAAAGTTTTATTGAGATCCCAAAACTTTTGCCATTTTTCTTCAATTGTTTTGAAATTATATCTTTCCACCTGTTTTGATAAAATTAATCTGTTTTTAGATCAGTGTTTATATACGGCTTATCTTTCTTATTTTTTTCAATTCCTTCTTTTTCATAAATAGCTGCTTTTCTTAGTATACTTGCTAGTAATTCACCAGATAACTCACCCTTATTTTCATTAATTACACAATTTAATTTTTGATCACACTGTTTTAAAAAAACTTTAATATTGACTGCGTCAGATCTTATCTCATTACTTAAAAATCTTATTGAAATTTTTATAGACTCATTTTGGTTATTATTTTCCGCATACCAATCTGTAATAATAATACCACCCCCATAATTTGCCGAAACCAATGGCATGAAATCTATTGTATCTAAAGTTGCTCTCCATAAATAATTTGAACTAGCAAAAGCAGTATCCTTATCTTTTCTATTCATTAGTCTAAATCCTCTTCCTTCTTCGATATTCCGTTTAACTCTTTCGTCAGCATTCGGAGAGACTTTTCTTGCATCAACAGGCTTATATTTTAGTGGACCGCAAGATTGTAGAAAAACAGAAAGAACAAAAATTGTAGTTATAGTAATTAAATTTTTTTTAATTTGGTGAAGTAAATGACTTGATTTCATTGTTATAAATACCCTCAAGAGTTTTATATTAATTTATAGGGTTTATTATAATAAAATCTATTAATTCGTATAAATTTGTTAAAAATGTAAAAACTAGTAAAATAGAGCTTTTTGGATGATGTAAAAATACAACACTTTTTAAAAATTAATTCAAAACTCAACAAAATCCAGGGATAATTTAATATAATTTGCTAGAAGTACACTGTTTATAATTAATTATAAAAAAGGAGTATAAACATGGACAAACTAAGAAAAGTAGGTTTGACAGCTCTTGCAGGAACTTTTGCAATTGGATCTGCTCAAGCTTTAGAAATGTCTGCTTCTGGTAGTGCTGGATTCACTTATTCTTCAAAAGATAGTGATGAAGTAACTGGTGAAAGATTTTCATTTGGTGACAGTATTACTCTAAGTGGATCAGGCGAAACTGACATGGGATGGACAGTAACTGCATCTTACGAATTAGATGATGGTAGCTCTCCATTTGATGACCAAACAGTAGCTATTGATACTGGAAACGGTACATTCAAAATACAAACAGCAGCATCAAGCGGTGGACACCACGATTTAGTACCTAATACGTACGGATCAGCGTCTTACTCGCTATCAAATGGTGTTGGATCTGAAACTGGTAAACACGTTGCGGATGGTGGTACAGGTACAACTGATATCTCTTATCACAACGCTGACATCGCTGGTCTTGGTGTAGTAGTTAACGCATCTCCAGGAGCAACTGGTGGTACAGACGTAGTTCTTAAGCTTAAAAAAGCTGACTTGATCGACGGTCTAACTGTTGCACTTTCAAGAGGTGATATTAACCCTAGTGACCCAACTAACGAGCAAACTGAGTTGACTATGTCAGCTTCATATGCAGTTGGTGGTTTAACACTTGGTTATACAAGTTACCAATCTGAGTATTCAGCTGCAGGATCTGCTGACACAGAAGGTACACACATCGGTGCATCTTTTGCAGTAAATGATGATCTTTCAGTATCAGTTGACAGATCAACTTCTGACAGAGACACTCAGTCAGTTGATGAAGAAACAACTTCTTACCAAGTAGCTTACACAATGGGTTCTATGAGTATTAAAGCTCATTTAACAAAAGCTGACAACGTAGGATATTCTTCAACAGCTACAGATGAAAATAAAGCTCTTGCAGTTTCATTCTCATTCTAATTAGTTAAGAGTATTAAAATTGAGGCCCCGAATTATGTTTGGGGCCTTTTTTTTTGAATAAATCAATTCCAGCAAATCCTATAAAATTAGTTAGTTTCAATAACTTAAAGTTTCTTTCACTAACCCCACCTAGCGCAATAGATTGAAATTTTTTATTTTCTCTTAAATACTTACACTTGTGAATTCCTATAGCAGATCTATTTTTATCTTTAAAAATAGGTGCAATAAATATCTCACTTGCCTTTTGTAATAATTTAATATTAATTTCATATAAGTTATGGGCTGAGCCAATAATTTTAAAATTTTTTTTAAATTTACATGAGCTAAATTCAAAACTTTTATTATAAGCAGAAATATATACACCCTTTAAATTTAATCTAAGCGCTAGTTTTATGTTATTTGCTATGAATAAATTTCTTTTATTCAACTTACAAAAATTGGCCAGTTTGCTTATAACTTTAAGGTTATCTTGTTTGTATTTACTTCTCCATATTAAAGTTATATTTTTGTCTAATTTCTTTAAATGAATAGGATTAAATTCATCGATAAAGTAATACTTTTTATATTTTGATATATGCATGTAACCATTAAAAACATAATAGATTTAAACAATAATGTTAAGCAAAAGATTAAAGAAATGAATTATTCTAATTATTCACCGAATATAATTGCGGTATCTAAAACTTTTCCTATAGAAGTAATTGCCCCTTTAATAGAATATGGACATAAACACTTTGGTGAAAATAAAGTTCAAGAAGCAGCAATTAAATGGACAGAAATAAAAAATAAAAATAAAGAAATTAAACTTCATATGATTGGAAAACTACAATCAAACAAAGTAAAACTTGCCACAAATATATTCGATTATATACACTCAGTAGATAGTCTAAAATTAGCTAAAAAAATTGCTGACGAGCAACAAAAACAAAATAAAAAAATAAAAGTATTTATACAAGTAAATATTGGTGAGGAGCATCAAAAAAGTGGAGTATTGTTATCCGATACAAGTAAATTGGTTAGTGAATGTAAAAAAATTAATTTAGATGTAATAGGATTAATGTGCCTTCCACCGATTGGACAACCTGCATCAAAGTATTTTTCACTACTTAAAAGTAAAAATGATGAGTTGGGTTTAAAAGAAATAAGTCTTGGTATGTCTCATGATTATTTAGATGCATTAAATTATAAAACAACATTCATTAGAATAGGGACAAAAATTTTTGGTAAAAGAAATCAGTAAATTTTAATTTTTGTTTTTCTATCAATTAAATTAAGCATTATAAGAAAATCTTTTTTTTTTAAAGCTACACATCCTAAAGTAGGTTTATAATCTTTTGTTAAATGAATGAATATTGCACTCCCTTTATTTTTTTTTTGTTTGTAATAATTGTATTTTATTGGAACAATAAAATCATATATTCCACTTTTTTTAAATAATTTTTCAAAAGAGTGTTCATCATATTTCTTTAATTTAATCAAACGGTTATAATTTTTTGAGTTAGGATCATCACACCAACCCATATTTTTTTTAATTTTTTTTTTTGTTAATTTTGTTGTAAAATTATCAATTCTATCTGCTCTATAAAATAAATCTCCAATACTAAATAAGCCCTTAGGCGTTATTTTATCTCCTTCTTTAATTTTTTTTTTTATTCCTCCTTTTCCTATAGCGCATTTTAGTTTAAACTCATCAATGTAAATTGTGTTTTGTTTTAACTTCATTATCATAACATATGAACAAATTTGATTTAGTTATATTTAAGCTACCTGCATTATATGAAATTTTTAATGAGATTAAATCAGAATTAAGTTTTAATTATTTTTATTTTAACGAATTTAATGATGAATTTAATACTTTGGTTTCTAAAAATCCTCAAATTTTAATTATATCTTCTGAAAAGAATAAACAATTCAAAAATTGTATCTACTTTTCACGGGCATTAAATATCAAAAATTTACTCCAGTTAATTAATGTTAATTTATCTAAAAGTAATTATGAAATTAAGTCCAGTATAAGTTTAGCAAATTATAAAATTGATACAAATTCTAGAATTATTTCAAAGGGAAATTTATCGTTAAAACTTACAGAAAGAGAAATTGATTTATTAGTTTATCTTAATAATTCAAAAGATGAAAATAATAGATTGGATTTACAAAAAAATGTTTGGAAACACTCTGCAAATTTAGAAACTCATACTGTAGAGACCCATATCTATCGTCTTAGAAAAAAAATATTAGATAAATTCGATGACGATAAATTAATTATAAATACGAAAAATGGGTATAAACTTTCAGAATGAAAAAAAGAAATTTCATTGCTAAAGATTTGTTGTCAAAAAAATTTAGTCAAAAAAAAGTTAAACCTAAAAAAGGAAAAGGAAGCTTTAAAAGAAAAAAACTAAAGTCTCGCTCCAATTTGTTGAATAACTTTTGACGACATCTCAGTACCTTTTTCAAGACTTTCTTTTATAGACATATTATTTACATAACTGTGTAAAAATCCAGCAGCGAAAAGATCTCCAGCACCTGTAAGGTCTACAATTTTAAGGTTTCTTTTAATATCACATTCAACAACCTCTTCCCCATTTATTGCGATAGCCCCTTTTTCTCCTCTTGTAATAACTAATAATTTGCCAAGTTGTTTTGAAAAGTCGATAACCTCATTAAAATTTTTAGCCTCAATTAATGATGTAATTTCTTGCTCATTGGCAAATGTTATATCCAACTTATTTTTAACTAATTCTAGAAAGTGAGGTTTGTGTCTGTCCACACAAAATTGATCAGAAAGCGACATAGCAACTTTATTTGCGTTGCTTATAGCTTTATCAAATGCTTTTTTAGGTTCTCCTTCATCCCAAAGATAACCCTCTAAGAATATTATATCACTTTGTTTAATAGCATCAGATCTGACGTCATTTTCGTTAATTTTTCCTGCAGTCCCCAAAAAAGTACACATAGTCCTTTCAGAGTCTGGAGTAACTAATATCAAACATGTTCCAGTCGGTAACTTCTCTTTCTTTTTTGAATAAAAATATTCAACATTTTCTTTTTTTAGACCTTCTTCATATTTGCTTCCAAACTCATCATCGGAAACTTTACCTATAAAACCAACTTTGCTACCAAGCTGAGACATGCCAACTATAGAGTTTGCAACTGAACCCCCAGAAACAGTTTTTTCAATTTTTAAATTAATTAAAAATTTTTTAAATTCATTTTCATCAAAAATTAATTTCATTGTACTTTTTGTTAATCCATTTTTAGTGATGAAACTATCATCTACTTTACAAATAACGTCAACTATCGCGTTACCTATTCCTAAAATTTTCATATTAAGCTTTCTTAGTTTTTATTGGTTTTTTTCTATTAGGATAACAACTAGTACAAATTTTACAAGATATTCCATAACATTCTCTTGCCTTACAAAATTCTCTGCCATAATAAATAATTTGCAAGTGAAGTTTATTCCAATTTCTTTTTGGAAATAAACGTTTTAAATCTTTTTCTGTTTGAACTACATCTTTTCCATTAGTAAGCCCCCATCTTTGAGCAAGTCTATGGATATGTGTATCCACTGGAAATGCTGGATAACCAAATCCCTGAGACATAACTACACTCGCAGTTTTATGCCCCACACCTGGCAATTCTTCCAACTGTTCAAAAGTTTTCGGAACTTTGCCTTTATATTTTTCCACTAAAGTCTTTGATAAATTAAAAACACTTTTGGCTTTAATTCTAAATATTCCTATGCTTCGAATTAATTTTTCAATCTTTTTTCTACCAAGCTTAACAAAATGCTCAGGTTTATTGTATTTTGGATAAATACTTTTTGTTACGTTATTAACATTCAGGTCAGTACATTGGGCGGATAAAAGAACAGAAATTAATAAAGTAAATATATTTCTATGTTTTAAAGGGATAGGGGTTTTTGGATAAGTTTTATTTAAAATTTTAAGAACAATTTTTGCTCTTTGAAATTCATTCATTACTTAAAATTTAATAGATTTCTCATTGAATAAAGACCAGGTTTCTTATTATTTAACCATTTAGCAGCTGTTAATGCGCCTTCAGAGTAAAGAGCTCTGTCAAATGCCTCATGATTAAGAGTAATAATCTCTTTTCCACTAGAGAACCTTACTTCATGCTCTCCAATTATCTCTCCTTTTCTTATTGAATTAAAATTAATTTTTTTTCCATAAGGAAAAGATTTTTTATTTAAAAATTTTTTTCCTATTAATTTGTAAAAATCTTTATTTTTACCAACTGCAATACCTCTTCCTAACATTAGGGCGGTACCTGATGGATGATCTTTTTTATGTCTATGATGGACCTCAAAAACTTTACTTAGGTAATTATTCCCAAGTGAAGCAGACGCAATCTCTGTTAAATACATTAATAGATTAATACCCATGCTCATGTTTCCTGCTTTTAAAATAGGTATTTTTCTTGAGTATTTTTTAATCAAATTTTCTTCCTTTTTAGTAAAACCAGTTGTTCCTATAACCACTCTTTTCCTCAATTTAGCTGCTATTTTTAAAACTTCGAATGTGCATTTAGGAATTGTAAAATCAATTATAACATCAGCTTTTTTAAAAGCTTTTTCATCATTTAAGCTAATATTTATTCCATCAATTTTTCTTTTAATTAATCTATTTTCAGTAAGAACAGTAACTACAAAATCCTTGTTGGATTTAGAAGATTTAATTATCTGCTTACCCATTCTTCCCATACATCCAGTGATTGCTAATTTTATTTTTTTCATGCAATAGAATTAATATGAATAGACTATATAAATTAGTCTAGTTTTTCCAGAAACTTTTAGCTTTTTGAAAGAATTTTTTAATACTTGGATTAGATTTATCGTTTTCGATTTCTCTGAACTTTTCAAGTAATTCTTTTTGTTCACTATTTAAACTAACCGGAACTTCTGTATTTACCTGAACATAAAGATCCCCATATCCACCACCTCTCATATGTGGCATTCCTTTTTCTCTTAATCTAAATTGTTTTCCTGTTTGAGTACCTGCTGGTATTTTAATTTTTGCTTTACTCCCATCGATTGTTGGAATTTCAATCGAGGTTCCAAGTGCCGCATCAGCTATTGATATAGGGAATTCAAAGAATAAGTTTTCATCTGATCTTTTAAACAATTCATGAGAATGAACATTTATAAATAAATATAAATCTCCACTACCCGCTCCTCTTGAGCCAGCTTCTCCTTTTCCAGAAAGCCTGATTCGTGTCCCATCATCAACACCTTTTGGAATTGTAACAGATAATCTTTTAGTTGCTTGTTTTTTTCCTTGTCCTCCACAACTTGTGCATGGATTAGTTATTTCCTCACCAGCTCCTCCGCATTGAGGACAGGTTTGTTGAACTGTAAAAAACCCCTGGCTTGACCTTACTTGGCCCCGTCCTCCACACATTGAGCATGATCCTGCGTCATGGCCCGGTTTAGATCCGCTGCCACTACAGGTATTACATTTTTCAGATGTAGAAAATTTAATGTCTTGTTTTTTGCCTTTATAGGCTTCTTCTAAAGTAATTGATAAATCATATCTTAAATCAGAACCTCTATAGTTCGCTCTTCTTCCTCTTCTACGTCCTCCACCAAAACCTTCTCCAAAAAAATCCTCAAAAATATCTGAAAAGTGTTCTGAGAAATCAAAATTAGAAAAACCTCCTTGACCTCTGCCTCCATTTTCAAAGGCGGCATGACCAAAATTATCATAACTTTGTTTTCTCTCTGAATTTGATAAAACATGATAGGCTTCAGAAGCCTCTTTAAACTTATCCTCTGCTGCCTTATCATCTGGATTTTTATCTGGATGATATTTTACTGCTAATTTTCTGTAGGCCGATTTAATTTGATCTGCTGAAGCTGATTTATTAACACCTAAAACTTCGTAGTAATCTCTTTTTGCCATAAGTTAATTATAGACAAATAGTTGTTTTAAGCGCTTTTTTCTTTATTCTCGTCTTTTACTTCCTCAAAATCAGCATCAACAACATTATCGTCTTTTTTATCCTCTTTATTTGTATCTTTCTTATCTTCAGGTTTAGCACCTTGTTGTGATTTATATATTGCCTCACCCAGTTTCATTGATGCTTGAACAAGATCTTGAGTTTTCTTTTTAATTTCTTCTATGTCAGTTCCTTTTAAAGCATTTCTTAAGTTAGCTGATGCATCTTCAATTACTTTCTTATCAGCATCTGAAACTTTAGATCCATGTTCTTTAAGATTTTTTTCAGTAGAATGAACAAGAGTATCAGCTTGATTTCTTGCATCAACTGCTTCTCTTTTTTTCTTATCTGCATCTTTATTAGCCTCAGCTTCTTTAACCATTTTATTAATTTCTTCATCGCTTAGTCCACCTGAAGCTTGAATTTGGATTTTTTGTTCTTTTCCAGTTCCTTTGTCTTTAGCTGAAACATTAACAATTCCATTCGCATCTATATCAAACGTGACTTCTATTTGTGGAACTCCTCTAGGCGCTGGAGCAATTCCAACTAGTTCAAAATTTCCTAACAATTTATTGTCTGTAGCCATTTCTCTTTCACCTTGTAAAACTCTAATTGATACAGCTGGCTGATTATCTTCTGCAGTTGAAAATACTTGGCTTTTTTTTGTTGGTATTGTCGTGTTTTTATCAATGAGTTTTGTAGAAATGCCACCTAATGTTTCAATACCTAAAGATAGAGGAGTTACATCTAGTAAAAGTACATCTTTTACATCACCCTGCAAAACACCTGCTTGTATGGCAGCACCCATAGCAACAACTTCATCAGGGTTTACAGATTTGTTCGGATCTTTTCCAAAAAAACTTTTTACTTCCTCGATTACTTTTGGCATTCTAGTCATACCACCAACAAGAACAATCTCATCAATTTCACTTGCTGATAGTCCAGCGTCTTTTAAAGCTGTTTTACATGGAGGTAATGTTCTTGAAATCAAATCCTCAACTAATGCCTCAAGTTTAGCTCGAGTCATTTTTAAATTTATATGTTTTGGCCCCGTTTTATCAGCTGTAATAAATGGAAGATTTATTTCAGTTTGAGTTGCAGATGATAATTCTATCTTCGCTTTCTCTGCAGCTTCCTTAAGTCTTTGTAATGCAAGTTTATCGGATTTTAAATCAATACCGCTTTCTTTTTTAAATTCGCTTAACAAATAATTTACAATTGCGTTGTCAAAATCTTCTCCACCTAAAAATGTATCTCCATTTGTAGATTTAACCTCAAAAACACCATCACCTAACTCTAAAATAGATACGTCGAATGTACCGCCACCTAAATCATACACAGCTATTTTTTTGTTTGTTTTTTTATCTAAACCATAAGCTAGCGAAGCTGCTGTTGGTTCGTTAATAATTCTTAAAACTTCCAGACCAGCAATTTTGCCTGCATCTTTTGTTGCTTGTCTTTGCGCGTCATTGAAGTATGCGGGCACTGTAATTACTGCCTTGTTAACTGCCTGACCTAAATATTTTTCAGCTGTTTCTTTCATTTTTTGAAGAACAAAAGCTGATATCTGAGATGGCGAATATTTATTTCCTTTAGCCTCAATCCAAGCATCATTATTATCTGCTTTAATTATTTTATATGGAGCAGTCTCAATATCTTTTTTTACTGTAGGGTCCTCGAAGTTTCTACCTATTAATCTTTTAACTGCAAAAATTGTATTTTCTGGATTAGTTACAGCCTGTCTTTTTGCTGGTTGACCAACTAATTTTTCATCTTCATCTGTAAAAGCTACAACTGATGGTGTAGTTCTTGCTCCTTCAGCATTCTCTAATACTTTAGCCTGTGCACCATCCATAATAGCTACACAAGAGTTTGTTGTACCAAGGTCTATTCCAATAACTTTACTCATATTTTTTTCTCCATTTCATATATGTTCAATTTTTCCATCTACAAGGGATTTATCCACTTTTTTTTTCCTTGTTTTCACTCGGATTTTGATCCTTTTTCTCAATTTTTTTTGATACCCCAACCAATGAGGGCCTTAAAAGCCTATCTTTCATCATAAATCCTTTTTGAATTTCTTTTAAAATTATTCCATTCTCTTTTGTGTCATCTTCAATTTCCATCATTGCCTGATGTAGGTTTGGATCAAGTTTTTTACCAATCGACTCAATCTGGTGAATATTATTTTTTTTCAGGATTGAAATCATATCATTATAAATAATATCTAAGTGATTAATTATTTTTTTTAATGCCTCAGTATTTTTAATACTTTCATCATTTTCTAAAGTTTCCTTCGATCTGTCTAAATTATCAATTAAATTTAATGTTTCTTTAGCAAAGGAGAAGCCACCATATTCAAAGGCGTCATCTTTTTCTTTTTCATAACGTCTTCTCTGGTTTTCCATCTCAGCATATTGTCTAACAATTTTTTCTTCCAATTCTAAAATCTTTTCTTCAGGACTCTTATTAACCACGTCCTCTTGTTCTTTATTTAAAGTTTCTTGTATGTCCCCATCTTTATTGGAGCTGTCTTCAGTGGTGTTAATATTTTGCTCTTCAGTCTTTTCTTTTTCCATGATCGGTATATGGTAAGGAAATTCATAATTTCTAGATGTATAAAAAAAAAATTAATAAATTATTTATTGGCACTAATAATCATGGAAAAGTAAGGGAAATTAGGAGATTATTACCTAGCAAGATAACATTAGATACGCCAAAAGGACTTAAAATTAGGAGTCCAAAAGAAAATGGAAGATCATTCTTAGAAAATTCACTCATCAAAGCTCGTTACTTTGCTAAAAAATCAAACGAAATTTGTTTAGCAGATGACTCGGGTTTAGAGATAGACATAATAGGTAAAAGGCCAGGAATTTATTCAGCTAGATGGGCGGGAAATAAGTCTGATTTTAAAATAGCTATTGAAAAAGTTTATAAAGAATTAAAAAAAAAGAATATTAAATTTAATAAAAAAATTAAATGTAGATTTGTTTGCGCTCTAACAATGTATTGGCCAGATAAAAAATATTATCAGTCTCAAGGAATTGTAGAAGGCCAATTGTCAAGAAAACCAAAAGGTAAAAACGGATTTGGTTATGATCCTATATTTATTCCTAACGGTTACAAAATTACTTTCGGGCAAATGTCATTTTCTAAGAAAACAAAAATAGATCATAGATACAAAGCATTTAAAAAAATTAAAAAATTTTTTTAATTTTTTTATTTTCGATAGTATAAAAATTCAATTGATGAGTGATTATATTCTTATTAATTTCAAAAATGCCTATTTTTCCTTTAAATGAATTTTTCTTATAAAAAATATCGTTGTTTATAGTAAAATTATTTTTGAAAAGTAAATAATAAACTAATCCAGTTAAATCATAACTTAAAAAAGCAATTTGATTCGAATTACCTGCATAATTTTTATTATATTTATCCAAATAATTTAAATAGTTTTCATAGTTAACTGATGGAAAATATATAGGCTGAATCATGTTTTCATTTATTAAACTTTTATCAAACCATTGGTTTAGAGTTATGTAGGTAACCCTTGTAGGAGGTATGTCAGTATAAATTAAAGAAGTAGCGACACTTTTTAATGACTCTTCAAAATCAGCTATGATAACTGAATCAAAATTAATTCCTCCTATAGTATCAAGCTTTTCAAGTTGAGATATTTTTTTTTCTTTGTTTTCTTCATTTGAATTTTCCACTCTTTTGATTTCATCTGCCAAATTTTGTTTTCTTATTCTATATCTTGTCACATCCTCAATTTGTTTTGTAATTAGTGTTGGATCTGGATCGTAAAAAAATTTGTCTTTTAGTTTTATTTTTGATTTTTTTATGCCAATTTCTATTTCTTCTAAAATATTTGTATTGGGCGCGAATAAATAACTCCTCTCAATTCCATTTAAGTTTTGAAATTTTTTTATAGCTTTAAATTGCGAAATCGAGTTAACACCCGCACTTATTATATTTTCTTTTGAATCATAGACTTTATTTGTAAAAGATAAAAATATCATATCATTATTTAATTGATTGAGTTTTATTGTATTTTTTTTAAATATTGGTCCGATTACTATTTTTATTCCTTGTTCATATAGCTCTTTAGAAATTTCCAAAGTTTTTTCTGGATCATTTTTATTATCTTTTGGTACAATAATAATTTTTTTGTCGTTTATATCATTTATAGCAAGTCTTACTGATTTTAAGACACTCTCCCCAAGCTCTTTACTTTCACCGGATAAAGGAATTATTAAACCGATTTTAATTTTATCAGCAGCAAATGTGTTCAAATTAAAAAAAATAGAAAATATTAGTATTGTATAAAATTTTATTAAGTATTTCATTTTATTTTAAATATTATAGCCTACGATATGGCACTTAAAGAAGACAAAAATAAGATTATTAATGGTCTTTATATTGTTTCAACTCCTATTGGAAATCTTAAAGATATAACTTTGCGAGCAATAGATATACTGAGCCAATCCGACATTCTGCTCTGTGAAGATACTAGAGTATCTAAAACATTATTAACCCATTATAAAATAAGTAATAAAATTATTTCATATCATAAATTTAATGAAAAAAAAAATTTAGAAAAAATAATTGAAATTTTAAAAGATGGTAAAATAGTATCTTTAATTTGTGATGCTGGTACTCCTACAATTTCTGATCCGGGAAAAATATTAATAAATCAGTGTATAAAAGATAACATCAAAGTCACTCCCATACCTGGTCCTTCAGCTGTTATTACATCACTATCAATTTCAGGCTTTTCAAACCAGTTTTACTTTCATGGTTTTTTATCTAACTCCGATAATCTAGTTAAAAAAGATTTTGAATTATTTAAAAATTTTGAGTGTTCAATTATTTTTTTTATATCTGCTAAAAAATTGAAAGGTAAATTCGAATTACTGAAAGAATATTTTTCAGAAAGGGAAATCTTAATTTGTAGAGAATTAACCAAGCTTCACGAAAGTTTTTATAGGGGAAAAGTTGCGGAAATTAATGATTTTGGATTTAATCCCAAAGGGGAAGTTACTGTTGTAATTTCAGAAAAAAAACATCAGGAAAAGGAAAATTTGAACGAATCGGATAAAAAAAAGATAAAAAAATTAATTCAAAATAAATCGGTAAAAGATATTGTTCGCATATTATCTCAAGAAAAAAATATATCAAAATCAAAAATTTATAATTATTGTCTTGAAATCAAAAATGAAAAATAAATTATTAACATCTTTGTTATTATTAGTACTACTATCCTCATGTGTTGGAACCTCCTCAACAGGAATATTTGGCACTGGTGTGACAGTTGCAATGGATCCACGAACTCTGGGAACTCAAATTGATGACTCTATTATGGATAAAAGTCTTGATGCTAAACTATTATCAATGAACAAAAGTTATTTACTTAATGTTAAAACCAAAATATTGGATGGAAGAATTTTTATTACAGGGAAAGTAGACACTGTGGAGGAGAAGTTAAATATAACCAAAATGGCTTGGGAAATAAAAGGAGCACGATCAGTCAAAAACGATTTAAAGATTAAAGATGAATTTAATTTTAAGCAATCAGCAAAAGATATACTTATAACATCTCAATTAAGATCTGCTTTAATATTCAACAAAAATACAAAAGCAGTGAATTATAACATAGATACTTACAAAAAAAAAATCTATATCTATGGAATAGCCGAAACTTCAGAGGAAAAGGATGAAGTTATAAATGAAGCAAAACAGATACTTGATGTTGAAGATGTAATCGCAAGTATATTGTTAGTTGATGATTTGAGAATTCAAAAGAATTAATTTATTTTTTATTGTAGTCAATAATTTCAGATGAGTATGCTGCAACAGAAGCAAGGTTTAATATTTCAGATGTTGAAGTTCTAAGTGGTGCAATTTCTATTGGTTCTGCTAATCCTATAAGCAATGGTCCTATTACTTTTGCTCTACTCATTGCTTTAATTAGCTTAAATGAAATTGCAGATGCATGTAGGCCTGGCATAATTAATATATTAGCATTTCCAACTATTTCAGAAAAAGGATACAGTTCTTTGAAAATTTCTTCGAGAGCTACATCAGGTTGCATCTCCCCATCATATTTAAAATCTACTTTCTTTTTATCTAAAATTTCTACAGCCTCTTTAACTTTAAGAGTTCTCTCAGTTGTCGGTTGACCAAATGTTGAATGAGATAAGAATGCAACTTTAGGATCCATACCAAATAGTCTTGCAATTCTGGAGGAAGAAATAGCAATACTAGCTAATTGTTCAGAATTTGGCCATTCATTAACTGCTGTATCAGCAATTAAAACAGTCTTTCCTCTATTTACAACTAAGTTTAGACCAAAAACCATTTCTCCAGGTCTTGCGTTAACTACAGTTGAGACTTTTTCTAGTGAGGCTGAATATCTCCTAGTATTTCCAGTTACCATTGCATCTGCGTCTCCACATGATACCATGCATGTAGACCATATAACTCTATCATTTCTAACTAGCTTATCACAATCTCTTTCCAATAATCCTTGTTCTCTTTGTAATTTTTTAAATAAAAATTTTGTGTATTTATCTCTTTTTTTAGCATCAGTAGAGTTAACAATTTCTATATCAAGGTTTTCATTGTAACCAATTTCTTTTAATTTTTTTTTAACCAATTCTTTTTTTGCAACTAATATCGGTATTCCTAATCCACTATTTTTAAAGGCTATAGCAGCCTTCAAATTATTTTCATCTTCCCCATCAGCAAATACAACTTTTTTTTGTTTTTTTCTTATTAATGAGTTTATTCCTTGCATAACTGTAACAGATGGATCTAATCTATTTTTTAACTGTTCAGCATAAAGATCAAAATCCTTTATTTTTTTTCTAGCAACACCTGTCTTAATTGCTGCTTTAGCTACGGCGACAGGGATTACACTTATAAGCCTTGGATCAAAAGTTGAGGGAATAATATATTCTTTACCATAGGTTGGTCTTACCCCTCCCATTACTGAGGCTACCTCATCCGGAACTCTCTTTTTTGCTAAATCGGCTATAGCGTGTGCAGCAGCTATTTTCATTTCTTCGTTTATTGTTTGTGCTCTAACATCTAAGGCTCCTCTAAAAATATAAGGAAATCCTATAAGATTGTTAACCTGATTTGGGTAATCAGATCTACCAGTCGCAACTATAGCATCCTTCCTAACCTCCTCAACTTTTTCTGGTGTAATTTCAGGATCAGGATTTGCACAAGCAAATATAATAGGATTTTTTGCCATTGATTTTACCATATCTTTGGTAAGAGCGTCTTTTGCTGAAAGTCCTAAAAATACGTCTGCCCCATTAATTGCTTCCTTTAGAGATCTAAATTTTGTTTTTACAGCATGTTTTGATTTCCATTGATCTACATTATCCCTACCTTTATAGATCACACCTTTTCGATCACACATAATTAAATTCTCATGTTTAACACCTGTTTTTTTAAACAGTTCTGTGCATGCCAAAGCAGATGCTCCAGCTCCATTAACGACTACTTTAACTTTTTTAATTGATTTACCATTAATATCTAAAGCATTGATTAAAGCTGCAGTTGTAATAATTGCTGTTCCATGTTGATCATCATGAAAAATAGGTACATCTACTATTTTTTTCAATTTTTGTTCAATAATAAAACAATCTGGTGCAGCAATATCTTCTAAATTAATTCCTCCAAATGTAGATGATATATTTTTAATCGTATTAATTATTTCATCATTATTTTTACTATCAACTTCAATATCTATCGAATCGATATCTGCAAATCTTTTAAATAGTACTGCTTTACCTTCCATGACAGGTTTAGAAGCAGCCGCACCAAGATTACCCAAACCTAAAATTGCAGATCCATTGCTTATAACAGCCACTAAATTTCCTTTAGAGGTATAATCGTAAGCTAAGTTGGCGTTTTTACTAATCTCTAAAACTGGAGAAGCAACACCTGGTGAGTAGGCAAGCGCTAGATCTCTTTTAGTTGTCATAGGTTTTGAGGGTGTAATCTCAATTTTTCCAGGTTTTCCTAAGGAATGGAAATCTAAAGCCTCTTTAATAGTGTAATGTTCAACCTTATTTTTTTTCATTTGATTTAATTAGATATACAAATAGAGCTAAATTAAGACTAATATGATTTATGAACTTAATTAAGTCAACAGGTACATTCAGCTTCTTTGTCATTATCAGCAGACTTCTGGGTTATTTAAGAGATGTTTTAATTGCAATTTATCTTGGATCAGGACCAGTTGCAGATGCCTTCTTTGTTGCTTTTAGAATACCCAATACATTTAGGAGACTTTTTGCAGAGGGCTCATTTAATGCTGCATTTGTCCCCAGTTATTCATCAGAGCTAACAAAAGGAAAAGTAAAAGCTAAAAAATTTGCCAATGATGCCTTCAATTTTTTAATGTTAGCACTTTTATTTTTAGTAATAATTATCGAAATATTCATGCCTGGCTTTATATATCTTATTGCCCCAGGATTTTATGATGACACAAGTAAATTAGAACTGACAACTTTATTAACTCGTATAACATTTCCTTTTTTACTTTTTATAAGTCTAGCATCATTTTTTTCAGCAATTTTAAATTCTCATAATAGGTTTGGTGTAGCTGCAGCTGCACCAATTATATTAAATTTAATTTTGATTTTAATTATTTTTTTCGAAAAAAATTCAAGTGATAAACTTGTTATATACTTGTCGTATGGAGTATCATTTGCGGGGTTAATTCAATTAGTTTTTGTTTATTTCTATGCGAGAAAATATTTTTTACCGAACATAAGTTTTAGATTAAAAATAACAAAGAAAATAAAAAAATTCTTCAGCAAATTTTTACCTGGAATTTTTTCATCTGGAGTTACACAAATTAATATTCTTGTTGGAACGATTATTGCATCTTTTCAAGCAAGCGCAGTATCTTACCTTTATTACGCAGATAGAATTTATCAAATTAATCTTGCAATTGCTGGTATTGCAATTGGTACAGTTATTTTGCCAAATTTAAGCAAGCATATAAAAATGAGCGACAATAGCAAAGTAGACTTTATTCAAAATAAAGCTTTTGAATTATGTCTTTTTTTAAGTTTGCCAGCATCGATGGCTTTAGTTGTGGGTTCAAAAGAAATTACATCTGCATTATTTGGTTATGGAGCATTTGATGAAGTAAGTGTATCAAATTCTGCAAGGGCGCTATATTATTTTGCCTTAGGCCTTCCTGCATTTGCAATTATTAAAGTTTTTTCTACTTTTTTATTTGCTAGAGATAACACAAAAACTCCATTTCATTATTCTCTAATATCTGTTGTAATTAATATTTCAATAAGCATATCATTTTTTGATGAAGTTGGATTTATTATTATACCTATTGCAACAACTATATCTTCATGGATAAATGCTCTTTTGCTGTTTTTAAAATTATATTCAAATAGGTATTTTGGTGTCGAAAATATTTTTAATATTATAAATTTAAAAATAATCTTGGTATCTACAATCTCAATATATTTATTCAAAGTTCTTATAAATTTATGTTATGAATATTTAATATTCAGTAGCGAATTTAAATTATTTACTATATTTTTGTTAGTTGTGATTACTATCATAGTTTATATCTCAATATCATTAATAACAAAAACTTTTAAATATTCAGATATTAAATTAAAGTATTAAATATATGAGTAAAAAAATATTTTCTGGAGTTCAGCCTACAGGCAACCTTCATCTTGGAAATTATATAGGTGCAATAAAAAACTTTGTAAATTTACAAAATGATAATAATAATTCATGTATCTATTGTGTAGTTGATCTTCACGCAATTACGATTAATCAAGATCCAATTCAGTTAAAAAAAAATATTCGAGAAACAGCAGCAACATTTATTGCTAGTGGTCTAGATTACAAAAAAAGTATAATTTTTAATCAATCTTTAGTCCCAGCTCACTCAGAGGCTTCATGGATTCTTAGTTGTGTTGCAAGGATGGGATGGTTAAATAGAATGACTCAATTTAAAGAAAAAGCTGGTAAAGATAAAGAAAAAGCCAGCGTTGGTCTTTACGTTTATCCTATTCTAATGGCTGCTGACATTTTGCTTTATGATGCAACTCATGTACCAGTCGGAGAGGATCAGAAACAACACTTAGAGTTATCTAGAGATATTGCAAACAAGTTCAATTTAGATTTCAAATCACCCAATTTTTTTGTTGCGCCCGAACCATTAATACAAAAAAATTTTGCGAGAATAATGAGTTTAAAAGATGGAAATAAGAAAATGAGTAAATCAGATCCGTCAGAATTAAGTAGAATTAATTTAACAGACAGTAGCGACCAAATTTCAAACAAAATCAAAAAGGCAAAAACAGATACCCAAACATTACCTGATAATGAAAATGGATTATCAAAAAGACCAGAAGCAGAAAATTTGTTAGGTATTTATTCAAGTCTTAGTGATCAGCCACTAACCAAAACAATTAATGAGTTTTCTGGAAAAAATTTTTCAGATTTAAAAGAGAAATTAGCAAACTTAGTTGTAGAAAAAATCTCACCAATTTCCTATGAAACAAATAAATTATTAAAGGATGAAACATTCATAGATAAAATTTTAAAAGATGGCGCAGACAAAGCAAATGAAATTGCATACAAAAAAATTATAAATATTAAAAAAATCATCGGTTTTTAATAATAATTAATTCTTTAAAAAAAAAATTTTGTATTTATATACATTATATGTTCGTACAAACTTTAAATACACCAAATCCAAATTCACTTAAATTTTTACCTGGCGAGAAAGTTTCCTTATCAGGACCTGTAGAATTTACAGAAAAGTCTCAGACTTCAAACGAACTTATCAGAAACATATTATCGGTAAATGGAGTTACAGGAATTTTTCTTTCAGATGAATTTTTATCTGTCAACAAAAATTCTGATAAAGACTGGAATGAAATAAAACATATTATTATTTCATTTATAAACGAATATTATTCAAGTGGAAAAAAACATGTTTATGAAAGTTCAAAAGAAAAAAATAAAACAGAAAATTTGGATGAAATTGAAGAAAAAATAATAAAAATATTGGAAACAAAAATAAGACCCGCTGTTGCAAGGGATGGGGGAGATATTAAATTTAAAGAATATAAAGATGGCAAAGTAAAAGTTGAAATGCAAGGAAGCTGCTCAGGATGCCCAAGCTCTACTATGACCTTAAAACAAGGTGTTGAAAACTTACTAAAACATTATATTCCTGAGGTTACTGAAGTTATTCCAATTAATAATTAATATTATGCTTAAAGGTGTTTCATTAAAATCTATAGACATTAAATCTTTAAGGAAAATTCTTTTAAAAAAAGGTTTTTTAATATCGAGAAAATCAGTTTTAAATAAAAAAAATAGTTTAATAAATTTATATAAAATTTCGTTTGCCTCATTATTAATTATTTTATTTTTTTATTTACTACCTCCAACACATACATACTTAAGCAAAATATTTACACCTAACCCCGAAATTGAAAATGCATCAAATAAAAAATTATCTCTAGTTTTAGAGGGTAAATCATTAGATTTAGATTTAAATGATGAAAATGATAGTGATCAAGATTTAGTTTATCAGGAGTTATATGGTGAAGTCACCGAGGAGGATTCGCTTGAAAGTGGAGTAAGATTGAATGCTTCAGTCCTATATCAACTTTTTGAAGATACAAATTATAATTTAAGAGATGTTAGATTAAATAAAATTGCAAAACCCGTGGAAATAGGCAAGCTTCCATATGAGTTGAAGGAAATTCAAAATGTTAAAAAAAGAAAAGAATTATTTATCCAAATAGTTTTGCCACTTATACTAGAGGAGAATAATAAAATACTTTTAGATAGAAAAAAACTTTTTGCTATTTTAAATAAAAACAATAATTCTAATTCAGATAATGAATGGTTAAATAAGAAATTTAAACAATACGGTGTTTTGAAAAAAGATATACCAACTTTAAAAAGACGAATGGATATAATCCCAGTATCCATGGCAATTGCTCAAGCCGCAAAAGAGACCGGATGGGGTACATCAAGATTTGCACTTGAGGGCAACGCTTTATTTGGACAGTGGACATATACCGATAAAGGTATTAAGCCAGCCGCTGCTGAGGCGGGAACAACCCACAAAGTAATGATGTTTAATGTATTAAAATCATCTGTTAGAGCATATGCAAGAAACCTAAATACTCATAACTCTTATAAAAAAATGCGATACGCTAGAGCAATTCAAAGAGATAATGAAGGTAATTTAAATAGTTTGGAGTTAGTAAATTATTTAGATAATTATGCTGAAACTGGGAAAAAATATACAGAAACTTTAAAAAAAATTATTGAACAAAACTCATTAACTGATTTTGACGATGTTAAAATTCTACCAAGTAGCGAAGCTATTAAAAATCTGATTTAATTTTCTTTTATATTTTTTAGAATAAATTGAACACCAAACCATCTCCATCCATCTTTATCTTTTATAGAGCAATTAATTCTTCCTCTCCTTTGTTTAAATTTGTCACGAAAATTAATTTTTAAAACATTGTTTTCGATCTGCAACTTTGAGTTATCCCAACCGGTACCTTCATTTGAAAAACAGTTAATATTATTAATTTCTTGATCCTTAAAAAATTCTACTTTCATTTCAGGAGGGTTATCTTCATCTATTATTTTTTCTTCAGGGAAAACTTTTTTATATTGGAAGGGTAAAAGGTTTACTATAAATTTGAATCTCTCTAGGTTTCCATATTTTTCATTTATTGGAAATCTTGGTAATTCATATTGATCTTTATTAAGATCAATTACTCCAGAATGTTGACCAAACGCAAAATCAAAATTTTCACTTATAATCTTTTTCTGATCTGAACTCCATTCTCCAAATGGATATGAAAAAAAAATAGGATTATAACCTAAATTATTTTTAAATATATTTATAGATTTTTTAATATCATTTTTAAAATCATTGAAATCAAAATTTACTAAATAATCATGTGAATGTGAATGATTTCCAATAGAAACAAAATCATATTTTTCAATCTCTTTTATTTGATCCCAATTCATATAGCCATTTTTTCCAACAGCTTCTGTTGATATAAAAATTAAAAAAGGTATTTCATTTTCTAAAAGATAAGGCCAAGCATTTTTATAAAAAGACACATAACCATCATCTATGGTCAATAAAAATTTTTTTTCTTTCTTTTCAACAAAAAATATTTCAGAAAGTGAATTCGGATTTAAAAATTCATAGCCGCCTTCCTTAATAATATTTATGTGTTCTTTAAAAATATCCATCTGAATATTAGTAGATGGATACTTAGTCTCGTTAAATCTATGATACATTATAGAAACAATTCCTTTCTCATTTGCAAAATATTTATTATAACTTTCATTTGAATATGCTATTTCAATATGAATTAAAAATAATATGAATAATTTGATTATAGATACTGCTGGGGAAATAATTTTTTTAAAAATCATGTATAATGATAAAGAATATAATATTAAGCATGATAACTGTAGAAAAAACTTTGACGAATTGGTAAATTTAGTTTTTAACTTTCTTTCAGAAAAAAATATTGATTTATCCACAATTGATAATGTTTTTGTAAATCAGGGACCAGGTAAATATACCAGTATCAGATCAGCAATCAGTCTTGCGAAAGCAATTAAGACTGTTAAAAATATTAATTTGTATGGTTATTACTCAGACCAAATAACTAATAATAACCACAATATTTTGATTGAATTATTAAAAGAAGGAAGGTTGACAAAAGCTTTTATTCAACCAAAATATTTAAATTAATTTTTTATTATGACTGAAACGATAGAGCAAAAATGTTTAACAAAAGGGGTAAAGCTTACTGAGCAAAGAAAAATAATTGCTAAAGTTATGTCTGAAGCAACCGATCATCCTGATGTGGATGAATTATATACTCGGGTTTCAAAAATAGATTCTAAAATAAGTATTGCAACTGTTTATAGAACTGTAAAACTTTTTGAGGAGTCAGGCATTGTAGCTAAACATGAATTTAAAGGAGGTAAAGCCAGGTACGAAGAATTGAGCGAAAGTCATCATGATCACTTAATTGATGTCAAAACAGGTGAAATAATTGAATTTGTAGATGAAGAAATTGAAAAGTTACAGAAAAAAGTTGCTGAAAAATATGGCTACGAACTTGTAGATCATAAGTTAGAACTTTATGGTGTAAAAAAAAATAAGTGAATAAAAAAATATTTATTAAAACCTTCGGCTGTCAAATGAATGTGTATGACAGCAATAGAATAACAGATCTAGTTAAAGATATTGGTTACGAAAAATCTAAAGACCAAAACAATGTAGATTGTTATGTTATTAATACGTGTCATATTAGAGATAAAGCAAAAGAAAAAGTTTTTCATGAAGTTGGAAGAATTAAACAAATATATTTAAATAAAAAAAAACCTATAATGATTGTCGCAGGATGTGTTGCTCAGGCAGAAAATGAGGAAATGTTAAAAAGAGAACCCTTCATTGATGTAGTCATTGGACCTCAATCATATCACAAGATTAATAAAATTTTGAATAATTTTCAGAAAAATAAAAAAGAGACTGAAACAGAATTTGATACAATTTCCAAATTTGATTTTCTAGACAAAATAAAAAATTCAGATAGTAATATATCCTCATTTTTAACAATTCAAGAAGGATGTGATAAATTCTGCCATTTTTGTGTTGTTCCATATACAAGAGGTCCAGAGTGCTCAAGACCATTTAAAACTATTTTAAAAGAAGCGGAGGATTTAATTAAGAACGGAGCAAAAGAAATTACATTATTAGGTCAAAATGTAAATGCGTATAGTTTTTATGAAAATAATAATGAATTAAAAATTTCAAATTTATTAAACGAACTTGAAAAGTTTGATGAATTAAAAAGGATTAGATATACAACTTCACACCCTGTAGACATGTCAGAAGATTTAATTGAATGTTACAAAACTAATAAGAAATTGATGCCCTTTATTCATTTGCCAATCCAATCTGGTTCTGACAAAGTTTTAAAACTTATGAACAGAAAACATAAGGTAGAAGACTATATAAATATTTATAAAAAATTAATTAAAATCAATCCTTTAATTAAATTATCTAGTGATTTTATAATAGGTTATCCTGGAGAAGAGAAATCTGATTTTGAACAAACTATAAGACTTGTCAAAGAAATAAAATTTATAAATTCATTTTCATTTATCTTTAGTTCTCGTCCAGGTACTAAAGCATCAAAATTAAAAGAGGTAGACAATAATATTTCAAAAGAAAGATTAATTGAACTACAATCTTTGTTGTTCAAAAATCAAATCAACCATAATAAATTTTTAGAGCATAAAGAAATAGATGTACTTGTGGAGAATAAAATAGAGCATCAAGGGAAATTCTTTGGTAGAAATGAGTATTTAAATTCAGTTATATTAGAAGCAGATAAACGGGATATTGGAAAAATAGTAAAAGTTAAAATAGAAAATAGTAACCAAAATACGCTTTTTGGAAAAATTAATAATAACATGAAGGCCGCATAATTTGAATAATACTATTTCTAAAGAAAAAAAATCAGATTTAAAGTTTGTCTATTCAGAAAATAATACAATTAGTATAATTTTCTCAAATAATGAGGATTTACTTGGGGTGTCAGGTGAGTTTAATAATAATATTAAAGAGTTAGAAAAAATAACGAATACATCAATTTATTCTAGAGGTAACTCAATAATTTTAAAAAATGATCAAAATAAAAATGAGGTTGTTAAAAATGCAATCACTTTTTTGTATGATCAATATATTATTAATGGAACAGTAGAAAAAAAAGATATAATTTCGTCAATTAATAAATTTATGATAGACGAAAATAATAAAACAAAAGTAAATATAAATTACATAATTAAAACACCCAAAAAATCAGTAATTCCAAGATCTGAAAAACAAAAGAGTTATGTAAAAGCACTAAGAAATAGCGATGTAGTAATATCTTCAGGGCCAGCAGGAACAGGTAAAACTTTTTTAGCAGTTGCAGTGGCTCTAACAATGTTGTTAGACAAAAAGATAGAAAGAATAATTTTATCTAGACCGGCTGTTGAAGCAGGTGAAAGGCTTGGTTTCTTGCCCGGAGACATGAGAGAGAAAGTTGATCCATACTTAAGGCCTTTATATGATTCTTTATATGACTTGTTAGATTTTGAGAAAATTCAAAAAAAAATTGAAGTAGGAGATATTGAAATTGCTCCACTAGCTTTTATGAGAGGTAGAACTTTAAAAAACTCTTTTGCTATTTTAGATGAAGCACAAAATGCAACTGATACACAGATTAAAATGTTTTTAACTAGAATCGGAGAAAACTCAAAGATTGTAATAAATGGTGATCCCACGCAGATTGATTTGCCTAATAAAAATTTTTCTGGTTTGGATAGGTCAAAAAAAATACTTGGCCATTTAGATGAGATTTCAATTGTAGATTTTGATCATAGAGATGTGGTTAGACATCCATTAGTTTCAAAAATTGTAAAAGCTTATTCCAAAAAACAAGATAATGATTGAAGCTGATGTTCTAGTTGAGGCCAAGAACTGGAAAAAGATAATTAAAAATCCAAAAGATCAAATAAAAAAAATTCTATCAAAATTACCAGGTCGTTATAAATTTACATATAGGAAAGTATATATTACTGTATTATTGACAAACAATAGCAGAATAAAGTTTTTAAATAAGAAATTTAGAAAAAAAAATAAACCAACAGATATACTTTCATTTCCATTTTTCAACAATAAAAATTTGAAAAAAAATATGAAAAATAAAAAATTTTATTTAGGCGATATTGTCATAAGTTTTGAGGAATTTTCAAAAAATAACAAAAGTAACTATAGAAATGGGTTTATTAAAATATTCATTCACGGATTTTTACATCTACTTAATTTTGACCATAGAACTGATAAGGAATATAGGGCAATGAATTCTATAGAAAATAAAATCTTTAAAAAGGTAAAGGGTTAGTTTGATTTTTAAAAAATACAAAAACTTTTTTGAAAACTCATATATTTTCCTTCTTGGGGTCTTTTCTTCTTTCAGCCTACCACCATATAATTATTGGTTAATAAACTTTTTAACATTTAGTTTGTTATTTATATTTTTATTCAAAAATAAGGATAAAAATTTAAAAAATTTTTTCTTTTATGGATACTTCTTCGGGTTTGGATATTTTGTATCAAACCTGTACTGGATACCCCTCTCACTTTTATATGATAAGAATTTTATTTTTTTAATTCCTTTCGCAATTATTCTTATACCAGCTTTTATAAGCCTGTTCTTCGCTATGGCTTTTTTGATATTTAAGTTTTTATTTTTTCCAAAAGGAATATTTACAAATATTTTAACATTTTCATTAATATTAGGATTTTTTGAGTTTATAAGAGGATTAATTTTATCTGGTTTTCCGTGGAACCTTTTTGCATATTCTTTTCTAGAAAACATTAAAATTATTCAAATTACTTCCGTAGTTGGTATTTATGCATTTAATACAATTTTAATTACATTTTTTTCTGTGCCATCAATTTTATACTTAAGCAGAAAAAAACATGAGATATTAGGGTTTTCCTTTGTAATAGTAATTTTCATATTTACGTACTTATATGGAAGTCTTAAAATAAATGACTTTAGAAAAATTGAATCGGATTTACTTCCAGCTGAAATAAAAATTTTATCAACAAATATTCCAATTGAGAGATTTTATTCAAATTTAGATGATGAAAAAATTTTAATTAAATTAATTAATTTGAGCAACCCAAATTCTCAAGATGATACAATTTTTATTTGGCCAGAGGGCGTTATACCAAATATAAATTTAAGATCTCTAAAATTTGAATATGATTATTTATTAAAAAAATCATTTTCAAAAAATCACAGAATTATTTTAGGAATTAATGATGATATTTTTGAAAATGGTGAAAAAAAATTTTATAATTCTTTTTCTATAATTGATAATGAAGCAAATCTTATTTACCAATATTATAAAAATAAACTAGTACCTTTTGGTGAATTTCTCCCATTAGAGAATATTCTATCTAAAATTGGACTGAGATCTTTGACTAATAATTATCAATCTTATTCAGCTAGCACAGAGAGGAAATTATTTGAGTTAAATGAAAAAAAAACAATAAAAATGTTACCATTAATTTGTTATGAAATTATTTATTCAGGCAAATTATCCGATGATAATGATTATAATATTATAGTAAATATATCTGAAGATGGATGGTTTGGAAGTTCAGTTGGACCATATCAACATTTTGCTCATAGCATCTTCAGATCTATAGAATACGGAAAGTACACTCTAAGGTCTGCAAATAACGGAATTTCTGCAATTATCGACCCTTCCGGCGCAATATTAGATATGGTAAATATTGGTAATGAGGGTGTTATATCAATAAAAGAAATTGTAAATGTTGATAAGACCATTTTTTCCACATATGGAAATAAAATCTATTTTTTGATTATTTTGTTATATATTTTTTTTATATTTTCATTTAAAAAAATAAAAAATGAATAATTTAAAAAACTATCTTTTTACTAGCGAGTCAGTATCCGAAGGTCATCCGGATAAAGTATGTGACAGAATATCAGATATGGTAGTTGACTCGTATTTGGGTGCAGATCCAAACTCCAGGGTTGCTTGTGAAACATTGACTACTACAAATAAAGTTGTTCTTGCAGGCGAGGTAAGAGGACCAGAAATAAAAAAAGATGAATTAATACAAAAAGTTCGAGAATGCATTAAAGATATTGGATACGACCAAGAAGGCTTTACATGGAAGGACGCTACAAAGATAGAAAGTCATCTTCATTCTCAATCTGCAGATATTGCAATGGGGGTCGATGCTTCTGGAAATAAAGATGAAGGAGCTGGTGATCAAGGAATTATGTTTGGTTATGCCTGCCGCGAAACTGAAGTTTTAATGCCTGCGCCGATACATTATTCTCATAAAATTCTAAGATTAATGGCTGAAGATAGAAAATCAGGGAAACTTAAAAATATTGAACCAGACTCAAAAAGCCAAATAACCATTGAATATAAAGAAGGAGTTCCCGCGAATGTAAAATCTGTAGTTATTTCAACGCAGCATTCTGCTGACGTTAATCAAACTCAAGTAAGAGAATTAGTTAAGCCCTATATAGAAAAAGCAATTCCAAAATCACTTTTGAATGGATTAGATGAAAAAGAAATTTATGTAAATCCTACTGGCAATTTTGTAATTGGAGGTCCAGATGGAGACAGTGGATTAACTGGAAGAAAAATTATTGTAGATACTTATGGTGGTGCGGCACCGCATGGAGGAGGAGCATTTTCAGGAAAAGATCCCACGAAGGTTGATAGATCAGCAGCGTATGCCTCTAGGTATCTAGCAAAAAATATTGTTGCATCTAAAATTTCAGAAAAATGTTTAATTCAATTGGCTTATGCAATAGGAGTATCAAAACCTCTATCTATTTATGTAGACCTCTTTGAAAATGATGAAGAAAAAAATAGACATGTTGAAAAATTAATAAAAGAAAACTTTGATTTAAGCCCCAGAGGAATTAGAGAAATGCTTGGTCTAAATAAGGCAATCTACGAAAAAACAGCAGCCTACGGTCATTTTGGAAGAGATCCAGAGAAAAATGGTGAATTTTCTTGGGAAAAAACAGATAAAGCTGATATTTTCAATAAGTAAATAAAGTTGAAAATATAAAAAAAATATCTATATTTGCCTCACATTGTTGAAATTTCAAAATGGGCCTCGGCCCATTTTTTTTTGGAGAAATCAAATGTTAAATAGAAGAGCGGATAAATTAGAATTACTTAGAATAGCTGAAGCTGTAGCTTTAGAAAAATCAATAGATAAAGAACTAATAATTAATTCTATGGAAACAGGTATAGCAAAAGCTGCAAGATCCAAGTTTGGATCAGAAAATGAAATTGTTGTAAATATCAATCGAGACAACGGTGATATTGAAATTTTTAGAAAATTGATAATTGCAGAAAATCCAGAGAATCCAAATACCGAAATTAGCCAAGAGCAAGCTGTTAACATAGATGAAAAGAATAAAGAAAAAAAAGTTGGTGAGGAAATACTTCAAGTATTGCCATCATTCGATTTTGGAAGAATTGCTGCACAAACAGCCAAACAAGTTATTAGTTTTAATGTTCGAGAGGCAGAAAGAGATAGACAATTTAACGATTTTATTGAAAAAAAAGATACTATTTTAAGTGGTATTGTAAAAAGATTAGAATTTGGGAATGTAATTGTAGATCTTGGTAAAGCAGAAGGGATCATACAGAAAAATGAAATGATACCTAGAGAAAATATTAAAGCGGGAGATAGAGTAAAAGCATATTGTTTAGATGTAAGAAGAGAACAAAGAGGACAACAAATTTTCCTTTCAAGAGCCCACCCCAAATTTATGGAAAAATTATTTATATTAGAAGTTCCAGAAATTTATGATGGTTTAATAGAAATAATTTCGTCTGCAAGAGATCCAGGTAGCAGAGCAAAAATATGTGTAAAAGCTAAAGATAATTCCTTAGACCCAGTAGGTGCATGTGTAGGTATGCGTGGTAGTAGGGTTCAGGCTGTAGTAAATGAGCTTCAGGGAGAAAAAATTGATATAGTAAACTGGTCAGAGGATTTAGCTATTGTAGCAGCGAGCGCTTTGTCACCTGCAGAAATACTTAGAGTGAATATTGATAACAACCAAAAAAAGATAGATGTTATATTAACAGATGAAAATTTAAGTAAAGCAATTGGAAGAAGAGGACAAAACGTCAGATTAGCAACAAAATTGTTAAGTCATGAAATTAACATTCTAACAGATCAAGAGGATTCCGAAAGAAGGCAAATAGAATTTAAAGAAAAGACAGATAATTTTGTCAAAAATTTAGAATTAGATGAAACTCTAGGCCAACTACTTGTCGCTGAAGGTTTTTCTTCGATAGAAGATATTAAGGATAGTAAAACGGAAAGTTTAACTAAAATTGAAGGTATAGAAGAGGAAACCGCAAAGGAATTAATTGAAAGAGCAGAGGAGTTTTATCAAAAGGATCAGGAGGAAATTTCAAATAGAGTTAAGAGTTTAGGTCTTGATAGTGATCTAATAAATCTTCCAGGATTAACGCCTGGTATGCTGGTGACCTTAGGAGAACAAAAAATTTTAACTTTAGTTGACTTTGCAGATCTTGCATCTGATGAGTTAACTGGAACTTATGATGTTGTAAATGGCGAAAAAGTAAAAATAAAAGGTTTTTTAGAGGACTTTGCTCTGACTAGAGAGGAAGCAGATAATTTAATTATGCAAGCAAGAAACATAGTTTACAAAGATTGAGAGATGACTTATGGACAAAAAAAAATTAAAACTTTCAATATCTGGAAACGCAAAAAAAACTATAACTAATATAGAGCAAGCAAAATCAAAAGCAAAAAACACAGTTATAATTAAAAATAATAAATCTTTTCAAAAGAAAAAATTTTTTAAATCATCTTCTTCAAGGGATAGCTTTAATAAACCAGGGTCAAATATTTTAATAAAGAAAACTTCTGCATCTTTCTTTCCAAAAAAAGACATCTCTGATTTTGAAAAAAGGAAACTTGCTGAACAAAGAGCAACAAAAAGATTGAAAGGTGAAGCACCAAAGGAAAATAAAGATAAAGGTAATATAAAAAAAAGAGAACTTAAACTTACAATTTCAAGAGCCCTCAGCGATGAAGATGGGGTAGAAATAAGAGGTAGAAGTTTAGCTTCGATACGGAGAGCAAGACAAAAAGAGAGCAGAGAACAAATAAAGGTTGATAAACAAGAATATAAACCTGTTAAAAGAGAAGTTTCGATACCGGAAACTATCACAATCAGAGAATTAGCAAATAGGATGAGTGAGCAATCAAGTAATCTAATTAAACACCTATTATCAATGGGTGTTAAAGCTACAATAAATCATGCAATAGATAGTGATATCGCAGAGTATTTAGTTAAAGAATTTGGACATAATCCTATTAAGGAAGAGAAAGCAGAAGACATAATCAAAAAAATTAAAGAGACAAAGAACGAGAACTTAAAATCAAGGCCACCTATAGTTACAGTGATGGGGCACGTAGATCATGGAAAAACTTCCTTACTAGATGTTTTAAGAAAAGCAAATGTTGTAGAAGGTGAACATGGAGGCATTACACAACATGTTGGAGCTTATCAAATAACTAAAGATGAAAAAAAAATAACTTTTATCGATACACCGGGTCATGCTGCATTTACTGAAATGAGGGCAAGAGGATCAAAACTAACAGATATAGTAGTATTGGTTGTTGCAGCAGATGATGGGGTTAAACCTCAAACAATTGAGTCAATTAAACATGCAAAAGCAGCAAAGGTACCAATTGTAGTAGCTATAAATAAATGTGATCTTCCAGAGGCGGATCCTCAAAAAATAAAAAATCAATTATTAGAACACGAATTAATTGCTGAAGATTTATCTGGTGATACATTAATGATAGAAATTTCAACAAAAACAAAAGAAAATTTGAATAAATTAATAGAGTCAATTCTCCTTCAGGCAGAACTTTTAGATCTAAAAACAGAATTTGAATCTGAGGCAAAAGGTATAGTTCTAGAGTCTAAAATTGATATTGGCAGAGGTCCTGTTGTAAATATTGTAGTTACCTCGGGCAATTTAAAAAAAGGAGATTATTTTGTAAGTGGAAAAAAATGGGGAAAAGTTAGAGCAATAATTAATGATCAAGGAAAGAGTATAGAGGTTGCTGATCCAGCTACTCCAATTGAGGTATTAGGTATAAATGGAGCATCAAATGCAGGAGATGATTTTTTAGTACTATCATCGGAAAAAGAAGCAAAAAATTTGTCTGAAGCGAGAGTAAATGAGGCTAAAGAGGGGACAAAAACTTTAAGTTTTGCAAAAAAAGATGATGCATTCAGTCAAAAAACTTCTGAGGAATTAAATATTATTATTAAATCTGATGTTCACGGGTCTTCAGAAGCAATCAAATTTGCGATAACAAACATAAAACACGACGAAGTAAAAACAAAAATACTACTTGCTGATATTGGAATGGTGACCGAAACAGACATAACCCTTGCAAAAGCTTCAGATGCTTTGGTAATTGCTTTTAATGTAAAACCCAGTAAGGAAGCCAAAAAATTGGCAGAAAAAGAAAGCATAAAGATAGAGTCATTTAATATAATTTATGAATTAATTGATTATATAAAAAAAAGAATGTCTGGATTATTAGCCCCAGAAATCAACGAGGAAATTACAGGTACAGCTGAAGTATTAGATATATTCAAAGTTTCTAAAGTAGGCAAAGTTGCAGGATCTAAGGTTTTAAACGGCGAGATAAACCAAGACTCAAATGCTAGAATAATTAGAGATGGATCAATAGTATTTAACGGAAAGGTTGGTTCAATATTTAGGGAAAAAAATCAGGTTAAACAAGTTAATGCAGGCTTAGAATGCGGAATATCAGTTAAAGACTTTAATGATTTTCAAATTAAAGATATTATTGAAGTCTATAAATCAAAAACTATAGAAAGACAAATAACTTCATGAGTAAATTAGGAAAACCGGTATCACAAAGACAATTAAGAGTAGGAGAAATGCTTAAACAAGCATTAAGTATGGTTTTTTTAAAGGAAGAAACTAAAATTTCTGATTTAGATACTAAATCTATTACTGTAACTGAAGTAAGAATGAGCCCAGATCTAAAGACTGCAAAAATTTATGTAATTCCACTTGGAGGAAAAGATAAAGAAATAATTATTGAAAAATTAAAAGAATTTTCATTTGTTATCAGAAAAGTATTATCAAAAAAAATAATGGTTAAATTTCTACCAAAGTTAATTTTTGTTAATGATGATTCATTTGATTATGCTGAAAAAATTGAAAATTTAATTAGGCAAACACAAAAATAAAAAAATATGGAGAAAAAAATGAAAGATATAGCAAGACATAGTAAGGATACTGGATCATCAGAGATGCAGATATCACAATTAACAGCTAAAATTGAGAATTTATCAGAACATATAAAAAAATTTAAAAAAGATAAACACTCATCAGTTGGATTGATTAAAGCAGTAAATAAACGTAAGAAATTATTAGATTATTTGAAAAAAAATAAGATGGAAACATATAAAGAAGTAATTTCGAAATTAAATTTAAGGAAATAAATGTTTAAAATAGTAAAGAAAGAAATTGAAGTAGCTGGAAAAAAGATAAGTTTAGAAACAGGAAAAATTGCGAGACAGGCCGATGGTGCGATTATTGCACAGTGTGGTGAAACAGTAGTATTGGCTACTGCTGTAGGAGCAAAAAAAGTAAATCCAGATGTGGATTACTTTCCTTTGTCAGTAAATTATCAAGAAAAATATTATGCTGCAGGAAAAATTCCTGGAGGTTATTTTAAAAGAGAAGCAAGACCAACTGAGAGCGAAACATTAATCTCTAGATTGATTGATAGACCTATTAGACCCTTGTTTCCAGATGAATTTAAAAATGAAGTGCAAGTACTTCCAACAGTAATTTCTTATGACAAAGAAAATGAGGCAGATATTTTATCAATTATTGCTTCATCAGCAGCTTTGGCAATCTCAGGAATGCCATTCCTTGGACCTGTAGGAGCATCAAGAGTTGGATTTATTGATGGAAAGTATGTTTTAAACCCTTCTAAAGTAGAGCTTAAAAATTCAAAATTAGACCTAGTAGTGGCAGGAACTAAAGATGCAGTTCTTATGGTAGAGTCTGAAGCAAATGGTTTGACCGAAGAGGAAATGCTTAATGCAGTGAAATTTGGTCATGAAGGATTTGTTCCTGTGATAAAAATGATAGAGGATTTAGCAAAAGAATGTAAAAAATCTGAATGGATTATTGAAAAAAAAGATGTTTCTGAAGTAAAAAAGAAATTAGAAACTGAGTTTACATCAGATCTTAAGAAAGCTTTCTCGACAATAGATAAACAAGAAAGATCAAACATGATCTCAGAGATTACAGATAAAGCTAAAAAACTTTATGAGGAGAATCAGGAAATTACAGATTTAGATGTTAATTCTGAATTAAAAAAATTAGAAAAAACAATTGTAAGAACTGATATTCTTAAGAACAAAAAACGTATAGATGGAAGAGGACTGTTAGATGTAAGGCCAATTATGTGTGAAGTTGGAATTCTACCTAGAGTTCATGGCTCGGCATTATTTACAAGAGGAGAAACACAAGCAATTGTAACAACTACTCTTGGAACTTCAGATGATGAACAAAAAATTGAAAGTTTAGACGGTTTACAGAAAGAAAGATTCATGCTTCATTATAATTTTCCACCTTTTTCAGTAGGGGAAACTGGGAGAATTGGAACTGGTAGAAGAGAAATAGGACATGGAAAGCTTGCATGGAGAGCAATAAACTCATCTTTGCCATCAAAAGAAACATTTCCTTATACATTTAGAATAGTTTCAGAAATTACTGAATCAAATGGTTCTTCATCAATGGCAACAGTTTGTGGAACATCACTAGCATTAATGGATGCAGGTGTTCCAATAAAAGAACCTGTTGCAGGTATTGCGATGGGTTTGATTAAAGAAGGTGATGATTTCAGTGTTTTATCAGATATCCTTGGAGATGAAGATCATTTAGGCGATATGGACTTTAAAGTTGCTGGAACTAAAGATGGAATAACATCTCTTCAAATGGATATTAAAATAACAGGTATTACATTTGAAATTATGGAACAGGCATTAAATCAAGCTAAGGATGGAAGAATTCATATTTTAGGTGAAATGAACAAAGCTCTTGCGAAATCTAGAGATAGCGTTGGTAAACATACTCCAAAAATGGAAAAAATATCAGTAGATAAAAAGGATATTGCGACTGTTATTGGAAAAGGAGGAGCAACAATTAGAGAAATTGTTGAACTTTCTGGAGCCAAAGTTGATATCAATGATGAAGGAGTAGTGACTGTTGCTGCACCTGATGAAGAGGCTAGAAATAAAGCAATGCAAATGATCAAAGATTTAACTGCAAAACCAGAAATGAACAAAATTTATAATGGTAAAGTAATGAAAATTATGGAGTTTGGAGCATTTGTAAATTTCTTAGGAAAGCAGGATGGGCTTGTTCACATTTCTGAACTTGCTGATAAAAGAGTGGCCAAAGTAACTGATGTTGTTAAAGAAGGTGACGAAGTTAAAGTGAAAGTTATCGGATTTGACAGAGGAAAAGTTAAACTCTCAATTAAACAAGCAGCAGTATAATCAAAATTTAGGAGGGGCACCTGGCAACAGAACGCCCCTTATTAAAGGATTCCCTTATCCACACTAATTTTCTAAAAATAAAATTCAATGAAGGTTCAATGAAGTTTCAATGAAGTTTGAAAACAATATTTGACCGTTATACGCGTAGATGCATCTATAAGATTTATAAAAAAGTAAATTAATATTTACTCAACAAGTTCGCCATCTTTCCAAAGACCAACTTTTTCTTCTCCATTTGATAATATTAAAGTTCCTCTACCATTCATTTTGTCATTTTTCCACTCACCTACAAATTTATCTCCATTCGCAAATATTATGGTTCCTTGACCATGCTTTTTATTATCGATCATTCCACCACTATATTTTGATCCATCTTCATAAGTTATTTTATTAATATTTGTAGATTGATTTGTGTCAAAACTGTAATCATATTTTATGTTAAATTTTTCTAATGCAACTAATAAGGACTTACAGTTATCTTGGATTATTTCCCTTATAAAATCTTTTAAAAAATAATTTTCTCTAACTAGTTTTTGATATTCGTTAGAGGGGTGACTAGTAAAAATCCACTCGCCATCATTTTTTAATTTTGGTTTAGTTTCTTTTAAAAATATATTGAAATATTTTTCTGCAAATTCTATGAAGGGATATTCTTTAGTTACATTTTTAATTTCACCTTTTTCAAATATTCCCTCCTTTATCATTCCATTTGAAAATCTATATTTTCCTTTTCCATGGAAATTCATATCTTTTAATTCACCTTCATATAATTCATTATTTGGTAATTCGTAAAAACCATAATCTGGTCCGAATTTATCTTTGTTAAAAATACCTGTAAGTCTTATCTCGTTTCCTTGTTTATCAATAGTGGTTGCTGTAGCAAGTCCATCACGAAAACCATCTTTAAAAGTTCCTTCATGCTTAACTTTTCTTTTTTCATCTATAAGAATGCCTTGACCATGAGGTATGTCTCCATCTTTGACTTCACCCTCATAGTGCTCATGCTCACTAATTCTTATTATTTTTTTCATATTCAAATTTTACCCCAATTCTCAATGAAGTCTAGAAACAGGGTTTTTGAAAAAAGGTCAAACTCTCAATGAAGTCTTCAATGAAGTATTCCAATAACCTAGGTATTTTGGTATGATTTGGTTCTCGGGGGACACAGAACGCCCCTTATTTTTTTCTCTTTTCTCTCTTTAATTTCCTTTTTTCCTTTAAAGAAAGTTTAGCTTTTTTCATTACGCTAGAATCTTTAAATGATTTACCGCTATATCTTTTAGACATATTTAAGTGATATTTTTTGGATCTGGCATACCTACTTTATTGTAACCTGCGTCCACGTAGTGAATTTCCCCGGTAACTCCACCCGCAAGGTCACTTAATAGGTACAAAGCAGAATTTCCAACGTCGTGGATATCTACATTTCTTTTTAAGAAAGAGTGATCTTCATTCCATTTATATAAAAATTTTGCGTCTCCAATAGCTGATGCAGCTAATGTTTTTATTGGTCCTGCACTTATAGCATTAACTCTGATTTGATTAGTGCCCAAGTCTCTCGCAAGATATTTCACACTCGCTTCTAATGCAGATTTGCAAACTCCCATAACATTATAGTTTGGAATTGCTTTCGTAGATTCATACGTAAGAGTAATCATACTCCCATTTTTCCTCATTATTTTTGCTGCTTCCCTTGCAACTTCTGTAAATGAAAAGCAAGAAATTAACATACTTCTTAAAAAGTTTTCCCTTGTAGTATTTAAATATTCTCCTGAAAGTTCAGATTTATCTGAAAACGCAATTGCATGAACAACAAAATCTATTTCACCCCAGCTAGACTTTATATCTTCAAATAATTTAACTACATCCTCTTTTTTTTCTACATCACAACTAAATGTAACTTTTGAATTCAATTTTTCTGCTAATGGGACAACCCTCTTTTTTAAAGCATCACCTAAATATGTGAATGCAAGTTCCGCACCAGCTTCTGCTAATTTTTGAGAAATACCCCAGGCAATAGATCTTTCGTTTGCTACCCCCATGATTAAACCTTTTTTACCTTTCATCAAGTTCATCATTTATACCTTTTCAAAAATTAAAGTTGCGTTAGTACCACCAAAGCCAAAACTATTTGACATAACTGAATTTAGTTCAACATTTTTTTCTGTTTGTGTAACAATTGGGAATTTCTTAGCATCTTCGTCCATATCACTTATATTTGCTGATGCTGTAATAAAATTATTTTTCATCATTATTAAGCTATATATTGCTTCATGCACAGAAGCTGCTCCTAAAGGATGTCCAGATAAAGATTTTGTTGAACTAATTTTTGGAACTTCTGTTCCAAATGTTTCTCCAACAGCATTTAATTCTGTAATATCTCCAACTGGTGTTGAAGTTCCATGTGTATTTAAATAATCAATTTTATTTTTTGATGTTGCAAGTGCCATTTTCATACATCTAATTGCACCTTCACCTGATGGAGCTACCATATCATAACCATCTGAAGTTGCTCCATAGCCTGTTAATTCTGCATAAATTTTTGCTCCTCTAGACTTAGCTCTTTCGTACTCTTCAAGCACTAATACACCAGCTCCACCAGCAATTACAAATCCGTCTCTTGTTTTGTCGTATGCTCTTGATGCTTTTTCTGGGGTATCATTATATTTTGATGATAAAGCAGTCATAGCATCAAACATAGCTGTCATTGCCCAATGAATTTCTTCACTGCCACCAGCGAAAACTATATCTTGTTTACCCATTTGAATTAGCTCCATTGAATTTCCTATACAGTGACCACTAGTAGCACATGCTGAACTCATAGTATAATTTGTTCCTTTAATTTTAAAAGGAACAGCAAGAGTTGCTGACGCTGTACTTGCCATTGTTCTTGGCACTATAAATGGACCCATCAATTTTGGAGTTTTGGCTCTTGTTTTATCGGCTGCTAAAATCACATTTTCAATTGAAGGACCCCCAGATCCCATGACGATTCCAGTCTTAAAATTACTTACATCTTTTTGTTCTAAACCAGAGTCTTCGATTGCCTCTTTCATTGCAATATAATTATATGCAGATCCAGATCCCATAAATCTAATTGTTTTTCTATCAATATGATCTTCAAGTTTTATCTTTGGTTTTCCATGAACGTGACTTTTAAGATTATGTTCTTTATATTCCTCAGAAAAAGAAATTCCAGATTTCGAAGTAAATAATGATTGTTTTACCTCTTCCTGATTATTTCCAAGGCACGAAACTATACCCAGTCCTGTAATTACCACTCTTCTCATTATTTAAACAAACCTACTTTTAAGTTTTCTGCTGAATAAATTTTTTTTCCATCAGCAGACAATATACCATTTGCTAGACCAACAGTAGTTTCTCCTTTAATAAGTATTCTTTTCATATCAATCTCATATGTAGCGATTTTGACATTTTTAAGAACTTCACCAGTGAATTTTACATTACTAACACCAAGCGCTCTTCCTCTTCCGGGGTTTCCTAACCAACCAAGGTAAAAACCAACCAATTGCCACATAGCATCTAAACCCAAGCATCCTGGCATAACAGGATCCTCTTTAAAATGGCAATTAAAAAACCATAAATCATCTTTAATATCCAATGCAGCTTTAATTATTCCTTTTTTATAAGCACCTTTATTTTCACTAATTTCAGTTATTCTGTCAAACATCAGCATCGGAGGGAGCGGTAATTTTGCATTTCCTGCCCCAAATAGTTTGCCTTCCCCGCAGTTTATTAATTCAGCGTAAGAATAGGAGTTTTTTTTCATAAAAGTGTAACCTTAATACTTGATTTAGAGCAAATATAACATTACTATAGTTTAGAACTATTATAAACTATGTCTAACCGTGAAGCAAATTATATAAAAAAACTAAGAAATTCTGGGTTAAGACCTACAAAACAAAGAATTAAAATTTGCGAAGCCCTTTTTGATAGAGATAAAACTTTTCATTTTTCAATTAGTGATCTAATGAAAATTATTAAAAATCTCCACAATGAAAAAATTTCATTAGCAACTGTCTATAATACAATACATGCATTTCAAAAAAAAGGTTACTTAAAAGAAATTAATTTAGGAAATGAAAATTCATTCTATGATACAAATACCTCTTTGCATCACCACTTTTATGATGAGCAAACAAAAGAACTTATTGATATAAATAGTGAAGAAGTTGAATTGAAGAAAATACCAACGCCTCCAAGTGGAAAAAAAATTGAGGATATAGAAGTAACATTCAAAATTTCTAAGAATATCTAGTTTATAATCATTCTAAACTACTTGACTTTGATTATTTTAAATCATATATTTTTAATAAATAGCGGAGGAAAAAAATGAGCAGCGAAATAAATAATGACATAAACAAATGCCCGTTTCACGGAGAGGGAATACCACAAAAACATAATTCTGGAAAAGGACAAACAAATAAGGATTGGTGGCCTAACAGTCTTAATTTAAAAATATTGAGCCAACACTCATCCATGGTTAATCCAATGGACAAAAAATTTAATTATAAGAAAGAATTTAAAAAACTTAATTTTAAGGCTCTTAAAAAAGATCTACATAAGTTAATGACGCAATCCCAAAGTTGGTGGCCAGCTGATTATGGACATTATGGACCACTATTTATTCGTCTTGCATGGCACGCTGCTGGCACATATAGAACTGGAGATGGTAGAGGGGGAGCTGGAACAGGCAATCAAAGGTTTGCACCACTTAATAGTTGGCCTGACAACGTTAATCTAGACAAAGCAAGATTGCTTCTTTGGCCAATAAAAAAGAAATATGGAAAAAGCATTTCTTGGGCGGACCTATTTATATTAGTTGGAAATGTCGCTCTGGAGTCTATGGGATTTAAAACTTTTGGTTTTGGTGCTGGAAGAGAAGATATATGGGAACCTGAGGAAGATATTTATTGGGGTTCTGAAAAAGAGTGGCTCGCTAACAATAGATATAATTCAAAAAGAGAATTAGAGAATCCACTTGGTGCAGTTCAAATGGGTTTAATTTACGTAAATCCACAAGGCCCAGATGGTAACCCAGATCCGTTGTTAGCCGCAAGAGATATAAGAGAGACTTTTGGAAGAATGGCTATGAACGATTACGAAATTGTTGCACTTGTTGCAGGTGGACATACTTTTGGAAAATCACATGGAGCAGCACCTGAGTCACATAAAGGACCTGAACCAGAAGGATCGAGAATCCAAGATCAATCAACTGGTTGGAATAGTAACTATAAAAGCGGTCTTGGAGCAGACACGATAAGTAGCGGAATTGAAGGTGCGTGGACTTCAAACCCAATACAGTGGGATATGGGATATTTTGATAATCTTTTTGGCTATGAATGGGAATTGAGTAAAAGTCCTGCTGGGGCACATCAATGGAAACCAGTTATAAATGGACATGCTCCTAATATGACGCCTGACGCACATATTAAAGGTAAGAAAAACCTACCCATGATGCAAACTACAGATTTATCAATGAGATTTGACCCAGAATTTGGAAGGATATCAAAACATTTTCATAATAATCCAGATGAATTTGCTGATGCATTCGCTCGAGCTTGGTTTAAGCTTACCCACAGAGATATGGGACCTAAAGTAAATTATTTAGGTAGTGAGGTCCCACAAGAGGACTTAATTTGGCAAGATCCAGTACCAAAAAATAAAATAAAATTAAAAAATAAGGATATTGAATCTCTTAAAACAAAAATTTCTAAATCTGGATTGTCAGTATCTCAGCTAGTATCCACAGCCTGGGCTTCTGCCTCAACTTTTAGAGGTTCAGATAAAAGAGGTGGTGCCAATGGTGCTCGTATAAGACTTGCTCCGCAAAAGGATTGGAAAGTAAATAATCCCACTCAACTTTCAAAAGCAATTAAAGTTTACGAAAAAATCCAAAAAGGATTTAATTCTAAAAAGAAACATGTTTCTCTTGCAGACTTAATTGTTCTTGGAGGAAATGTTGGAATTGAAAAGGCAGCCAAAGATGCAGGTAAAAAAATTAAATTACCTTTCTCACCTGGAAGAGGAGATGCTGCCCAAGATCAAACCGATATTCATTCTTTTGGTTTGTTAGAACCACAAGCTGATGGTTTCAGAAACTATGCGAACTTTGAAAGTTCAACACAGGCGGAGGAATTATTAATTGATAAAGCTCAACTAATGCAATTAACCGGACCAGAGATGACTGTATTAGTAGGTGGCATGAGAGTTCTTGGCACAAATTTTGATGGGTCGAAGCATGGAGTATTTACGAAAAGACCAGGTAGATTAACAAACGACTTTTTTGTAAATCTATTAGATATGAACGTTAAATGGAAAGAAACTTCTAGTAAAGAAGATACATTTAATGGTGTTGATCGTAAATCAGGAAAAGTTCTATGGACAGGAACTAGAACAGACCTAATTTTTGGTTCAAACTCTCAGTTAAGAGCTTTAGCAGAAGTATATGCGACAGATGATTCATCTGAAAAATTTGTAAATGACTTTACAGCTGCATGGACTAAGGTTATGAATGCTGATCGATTTGATTTGCATAAATAACAAGGAATAAACTTATGGCGGAAATGAGTTTTGAAGATTTTTATCAAGTACCAGATTTAAAATTTGATATTTCAAAACTAAGAAAAGATCTTGAAAAAGTTTTGGAGATAAAAAAATTTAAGTCTCCTGGTGTAACGCATTTTGGTGCTATCTCGCTCAATAGAGTTCCAAATGACAAAAGCTCTGTTGAGGGCAATAATGTAAGAGGAAAATACTGGACAATAGCTGATGAGACAGGAAAAGAAGTTTCAAGAGATATAGATATAGATGAGTCAAAATATACTGAGCTTGTTCCAGAGTTTGAGAACACCTATTTTAAAGAAGTTTATGAGACTTTAAAAGCCAAGTTCAAACTTGGCAGAGTAAGACTTTTGTTAAAAGAACCTAGATCCACCTTGAGTTGGCATAAAGATCCAGAACCCAGATTACATATACCAATTGTCACTAACAAAGGATGCATGATGGTAATCGAAAACGTTGCTAAACATATGCCTGCTGATGGAACAGCAACAATCACAAATAACAAAAAATTTCATAATTTTTTTAATGGCGGTGAGCAAGCAAGAGTTCATCTTGTGGCTTGTGTTTTAGAGGATCCTTTTAATTAGGCAATTTTCCCCAAAAATTATTAAATAAAAGCCATCCCGAGATACTTTCATTTTTGGTTTTACACCAATTATCTTTGCATTTTGAAATTAAAATAAGTTTACCCTTTTTAGCAACAGCAATTGGTTTTGAAAATTGAGTAGGTTTATTAAATATAAACTGATTTTCTGTTAAAATAACTGAGGAGGATTTTTTTAACTGAGAAGTGTGTATCCATCCACTGTTATGTTTATGATCAATTATTCTTCTAAAATTTTCTTTTTTATCAATAATTTTTATAGGCAAATATTTTTTTAAATAAACATATTTAATTGGATGTTCAAAACTTGGACCGTATCTGACATTTACTTTGTTATTTTTTAACATTAAAAATTCTTCAGCAAAACTAATTTGTGTTAAAAAAATCACTAAAAAAAAAGTAATGGAAATAATTATAGGTCGCATATACAATTTTTAATTTTCCTGAATTTAACAATTCTTATCTTTAAATTAAATGTATTTAAAATCAATATTGAATTTTCCAAAACATTTTTTGATCCAATAATTGCTTTTAAAATTTCGTTAGCTTGCAAAGATCCAACCACACTTGCACTCGTTCCAAGTATTCCTTCTTGGTCGCAGTTTAAAATTTCATCAGAAGGCTTTTCTTGGTAAAAACATTTCAAGCATGTACTTTTTTTATTCATAAAATTGAATACGAAAATATGCCCGTCAAATTTACTAATTGCACCTACAATTAGTTTTTTTTTGTACTTAATAGATTTTTTATTTAGTAAGAATTTAGTATTAAAGTTATCAGAAGCATCAACAATAATTTGATATTTTGAAATTAAATTATCTATATTTTTTTCGTTAATTTTTTTTTTATATATGTTAATTTTAACTAAAGGATTAATTTTTTTAAGTTTTTGCTTCAATACTAAAACTTTAAATTTGTTAATATCACTTGTATTATACAAAGTTTGTCTGTTTAAATTTGATAAAGAAACTTTATCATGATCTATTACGCCAATTTCACCTACACCTGCTCGACATAACAAATTAGCAATTGGACATCCAAGTCCTCCTGCACCAACAATAAAAACCTTTGATGAACTAATTTTTTTTTGGCCAGATATACCAATATTTTTTAAAACAATTTGTCTAGAATATCTATCAAGATAATTTTTGTTTAATCTACTCATTTTCCTGTAGATCCAAAACCACCATCACCTCTAATTGTATCTGGTAATTGTTCAACTTCTTCAAAAGTAGCTTTGATTACTGGAACTAACACCATTTGAGCTATTCTATCCTCATTATTAACTATAAATTCTTTAGTTCCATAATTATAGAGAATAACTTTTAATTCTCCACGATAGTCACTATCAATTGTGCCAGGGGTATTTAAAACAGAAATATAATTTTTAGCCGCTAATCCAGATCTTGGTCTAATCTGGACTTCTGTATTTTCTGGGATTGCAATAGATATACCAGTTGGTATTAGTTCAGATTTTTGCGGCATTATTGAAATAGGTTTGTTTATAAAAGCCATTAGATCCATTCCAGAAGAGCCATCAGTTTTATATTTTGGTAGCTTAACTTTTGAATTTAATTTTTTAAAAAGGATTTTAACCATTTGCTTTAAGTTCGTTAGAAATTTTTTCTACTAACCTTTTAGCAATCATTTCCTTAGTATTAAAAGAAATATTATCAATATTTTGATTATTTTTGTTAAATATTTTAATTTCATTGTAGTCGCTATCAAATCCTATTTCTTTATTTGATACATTATTGGCAACAACCCAATCACAATTCTTTTCAATCAATTTTTTTCTTGAGTTTTCATTCAAATTATTTGTTTCTGCGGCAAATCCTATAACAAGTTTAGGTCTTATACTGTTATGTTTTGAAGTATGACCAAGAATATCTTTAGTTTTTTCTATTTCTAGATTTGACAGATTTTCTTTTTTGATTTTAAAATTACTTATTTCTTTCATTTTAAAGTCTGCAACCGCAGCTGCAAATATGGCTACATCCACTGGAAGGTGTTCAATAGTTTTTTCATACATTTCATTCGCACTGTTAACGTTAACTAATTTAAGGCCATCTGGCGATACAAGATTCGTTGGTCCAGAGATAAGTGTAGTTTGAAAACCATTTTTTTGTAGCTCTTTTGCAATTGCATAACCTTGCTTTCCAGATGATCTATTTGTTATAAATCTTACTGGATCAATATACTCTCTAGTTGGTCCTGCAGTTACAAGTGCTTTGAATTTTTTGTTCCCTTGAATACTTTTAAAATAATCATTTAATACATTTGAAATTTTGACAGGATCAGAAAATTTTCCAGAGCCATATTCTCCACAAGCCATTTCACCAATGTCTGGACCTATAATTTTATAGTTCGAATTAACAAGTTTCTTTATATTAGTTTTTGTTATGGTGTTCTCCCACATTCTTACATTCATTGCTGGCACAAGGAAAATATCCTTATCTGAAGCTAAAGCAATAGTAGTAGCTAAATCTTCAGCTAAACCATTACTTAATTGAGCAATTTTATTTGCTGTAACGGGAGCGAATAATACTAAATCCGCCCATCTTGACAAAGATATATGATCCATTTCTGCTTCATTTTTGAAATCAAATAAATTTGTATAAACTTTTTCATTAGAAAGAGAACTAACTGATAGAGGAGTTATAAATTCCAAAGCTCCTCTAGTAAGAATAGTTTTAACTTGGCATTTATTTTTTTTAAAGATTCTAATTAATTCTAAAGACTTATATGCAGCTATTCCTCCACAAATTACTAACAGTATTTTTTTGTTTATCAAATTTTCCATTTTGAAATTAAAATACTATGATCGATAAAATTACAAGAAATATTAAACCAATAATACTTTGATTTTTGAAAGATTTTAGTTCGTTTTTTTTTTCATTTAAAGATGAGTAAGTATTAGAGTTTTGCGGAATTTGTCCACTTGCGAAAAAGGTCAAGGCTTGATTTGCTTTATCCATCACTTGAGGTAAGTCAGGTAGCTTTTTTAAAACTTCAGAGGTATTTTTTAAAATATTTCCAATTTCATTTATTGGGTCTTTTGTATCTTTAAGCCATTTTTCCAAAACTGGCTGAGATATTTCCCATATATTTGCATCAGGATCTAGTTTTCTTGCAACACCTTCCACAACTACCATTGTTTTTTGAAGTAAAAGTAATTGTGGTTGTGTCTGCATATTAAACTTTTCCGTTATATCAAATAATTGTTTAAGTAATTTCCCCCCAGAAATATCCTTTACTGATTGACCAAATATTGGTTCACCAATTGATCTTAAAGCTTGTGCTAACTCCTCAGAATTAACATTTTGAGGCACTAGGCCTGCAGCTATATGCACCTGAGCTACTTTTTTATAATCTCTTTTAATAAATCCATATAATATTTCTGCTAAAAATCTCCGATTTATTTTATCAATTCTACCCATAATACCAAAATCAATAAAAATTAATTGTCCACTATTATCTACAAGTAAATTTCCTTGATGCATATCTGCATGAAAGTATCCATCTCTAACTGCATGTCTTAGAAAGTGTTGAATAATATCTCTTGCCAACTTTTTTAGATTAACACCAAGAGTACTAATTTTTTTTACCTCTCTAATCGAAATAGCATCAACCCAATCTAAGGTTAAAACATTATCGCTTGTAAGCTTCCAGTATATTTTTGGAATTTTAAAACCAACATCGTTTCTTGTATTTTCATAAAATTCATTTGCTGCCGCAGCTTCAAATCTCAAATCCATTTCATGATTTGTTATTTCTTTTAATAAAAAAACAACTTCTAAAAGCTTTAGCCTTTTTGTTTTTTTTATTAATGACTCAATCAAATAAGCAAGTAGCATTAATGCCTCTATTTCTTCATTAAAGACTTTTTTAATATTTGGTCTTAAAACTTTAATAGCTACTTCTTTTAAAATTCCATCATGTTTTATTTGAGCTTTATGTACTTGTGCAATAGAAGCAGCAGCGATTGGTTCAGAAATATTTAAATAATCTTTATAATTATCAATACCGACTCCATATTTAATTTCATTTAAAGCAAGATCTCTTGAAAATGCTGGCACTTTATCTTGTAGTGTTTGTAATTGTTCTGATAATTTTTCTCCAATAATATCGGGTCTTGTTGCTAAAAATTGACCAAGTTTTATGAATGTAATTCCCATAGACTCCATTGATCTGCATAGTCTCTCCTCTTCGTTATAATTTTGATTAAAGCTTTTTTTTCCAAAAAGGCCTAAAACACTAAAAAAAATTTTTATTAAGATTGGGACTTTATAAACTTTTGAAACTATATTTAAAGCATCAGATAAAGCTAGTTTTCTTCCAATTTTAAATAAAGTTATTATTTTTCTTATCATTATATTTTCCAAGCACTATGCAATGCTACAATACCACCATTTAAATTTAAATAAGTGCATTTATCAAATCTACTTTTCTTCATTAATTGAAGTAGCTGTTCTTGATCAACAAATTCATTAATACTTTGTATTAAATACTCATATGGTTTTTTATCCCCAACAATTAATTCACCAATTACTGGTATTAACTTTGAATAATTCTTATAAATAAAATCTAAATAATCGTTGTTAATTTTAGAAAATTCTAGACAAAAAAATCTTCCTCCCCTTTTTAATACCCTAAATGCTTCCGATAAAGCTTTATTTAAATTTTTTGTATTTCTTAAACCAAAACTGATGACATAATAGTCAAATTGTGAGTCCTCAAACGGCAACTTCTCAGCTGATGCAATTTTCCAATTTATATTTTTATAATTTCTTAGTTTTCTTTTTCCAAGCGAAACCATTTTTTTATTTGGATCAACACATTGTACTTTTGATTTACTGTATGTTGCATCAGAAAATAATTTTGCAATATCACCAGTACCACATGCAACATCTATTAATTTTTTATTCCTTTTTGGTTTCATAGAATATATCAATTGTTTTTTCCAAGAATTATGAACACCCAAAGACATTAAATTGTTCATTAGATCATATTTATCATAAACTTTATCAAATACGTCAGATACTAGATTTTTTGTATTTTGTAGCTTTTGTTGCATATTTATTTTTAAATTTTTTATTAATATAGTCTGATATGCCAGAATTACCAGAAGTAGAAGTAGTAAAACAGTCACTAGAAAAATATATACTAAATAAAAGTTTATCAAAAATAATAGTTAAAAATAAAAAACTAAGATTTCCAGTTCCTGAAAACCTATCAAAAAAATTGTCTCATCTTAAAATTTTAAATGTCAATAGAATATCAAAATATGTTGTCATTGAGTTTAAAAATAATTTGTTTTTAATAGTTCATCTAGGAATGTCAGGTACATTACATATAGTAAAAAATAAATACAATCCTCAAAATACAAATTTAAGTTTTTATCATTCAAAAAATCTTCCAAAAAAACATAATCATATTTTTTTTAATTTTAAAAGTTTTTCAATCATTTTTAATGATCCTCGAAAGTTTGGGTTTATTAAACTTATCAAAGGGCAAAAAAATTTAAAAAATTATTTTAGAAGATTTGGCCCTGAACCATTTGGAAAGAATTTTAATTTAAAGTATGTAAGAAATTACTTTTATAAAAAAACAAAAAACATTAAAAATACTTTAATTGATCAAAGTTTTGTATCTGGAATTGGCAATATATACGCAAATGAAATTTTAAATTTTTCAAAAGTAAACCCACTTAAATTGTCTGGCAAACTAATTGATAAAGAAATAAATAAGATTATATTCTATTCAAAAAAAGTACTTAAACATGCAATTCAAAAGGGAGGGTCGACGATAAATAACTTTTATTCTATAAAAGGTAGTCAAGGCACATATCAGAAAGAATTTCGAGCGTATGACAGAGAAAATGAAAAGTGTAAAAATAAATTATGCTCAGGCACAATTATAAAGTTAAATATTTCAAATAGGTCTACTTACATGTGTAATAATTGCCAAAAATGATTAAAAAAATTAATTGACCATATAAAATAAGCAAGCTATACAATCGCGCAGATGGCGAATACTAAATCAGCAATTAAAACAAACAGAAGAATCCAAAGACAGACTTTGGTTAATAAGTCTAGAAAAAGCAGATATAGAAATGCAATTAAGCAAATTAACCTTTTAATTGAAAAAAAAGATAAAAAAGCGGCCTTGGTATTTCTACCAAAACTAAATTCTGAGTTGATGAAAATTGCCAAAACTGGCGTAATTAAAAAACAAAATGCGTCAAGAAATGTCTCAAGGATCACAAAAAGAGTTAACGCTCTTTAATTGAATCAACTAGTTGTATTTATTTGTATCTCTAAATACTAAATATATAAAATATTAAGTAAACAAATTTGATATAACTTTTAATAATAAAATTTACAACCTCTATTTTTTTTAAAAACCAATTCAATCTAAGATTTTATTTTTAAAAAAAAATTTTCAATTAAGGATTACATTTTTTTTTATAAAATAAAATTTATCATTTGCATAAAATAATTATTTAAGATTTAAAAGGTTTGAATGAAAAATTCACTTAATCAAAATTTAAATCAAAAAAAAGATGAAACTTTAAATTGGGACCTAGTTCAAGAAGATTTTAAAACAAAATTTGGAAATGATGTTTTCGAAAGCTGGTTAAAAAAAATGAATCTTCTAGAAATTAACTTAGACAATTTGTTGATTTCTGTTCCTACAAGATTTATTAGGGATTGGATTACCTCAAGATATTTAGATAATGTTATTCAGATTATTAAATCTCATAATAAAAACATTAATAGAATTGAATTTAAAATAAATACTGTTTCAAAAATTACACTCGATGAAAATAATACTTCTAATGTAATAAATAACACTGGTAATGTTATTGATGCAAATTTAGCTTTTACCAAAGATTCTTTTGGTCAATATAATAGAATTGATCCAAACAAAAATTTTGATAATTTTGTAGTTGGCTCAAGTAATAACCTTGCTTACGAAGCTTCTAAAAAAGTTACAGAAAGTATTTCTAACTATAATCCTCTCTATTTATATTCAGGTGTAGGTATGGGCAAAACTCATCTATTAAATTCTATTGGTTTTAGTCTTAAAAAAGATAAAAAAGTTATGTTTATTTCTGCAGAAAGATTCATGTATCATTTTGTAAAATCAATCAAATCAAATGAAATGATTAAATTCAAAGATTACTTTAGAAATACAGATGTATTATTGATTGATGATATTCAATTCATGAATGGAAAAGAAGCCTTGCAAGAGGAATTTTTTCACACATTCAGTACTTTATTAGATAAAGGGTCTCAAATAGTTTTAACTGCAGACCGACCTCCGAATAAATTAAGCAGAATCCAAGAAAGAATTAGATCAAGATTTTCAGGGGGCTTAGTTGTTGATATTCAAAATCCAGATTTAAATTTGAGGGCAGAAATAGTGAAGAAAAAAATATCAGATCTAAGTATTTTAAATAGTAATAAAATAGATATTTCCGAAGATGTACAAAATTTTATATGTTTAGAAATAAAATCAAGTGTGAGGGAACTAGTAGGTGCATTAAATCGAATTGTATCCTTTTCTAGAATATATAATAGAGTTCCTAATTTATCTGAAACAAGGATTATATTAAAAGATTTATTAAACATTAATGAAAATAAAGTAACCATTGACGATATTCAGACAATGGTTTGTCAAAGTTTTAAAATAAGTAAGAACGAAATGCTTTCATCAAGAAGATCAAGATATTTAGTTAGGCCTAGACAAACAGCAATATACCTAGCTAAAATGCTGACATCAAAGTCCCTACCTGAAATTGGTAGATGTTTTTCGAATAGAGATCATACAACAGTTATACATTCTGTAAAAACGATCGAAAAATTAAGAAAACAAGATAATGAATTAAATATAAAAATAGATAACCTTAAAAATAAAATTTTATACAAAAACGGCGATGAAATTTAGTGTAAATCAAAAGGATTTGCAGAACTCATTAAATTACTGTCAAGGTGTGATAGAGAAAAGAAGTACTTTGCCTATTTTATCTAATGTTTTAATTGAGTCCAAAGACAAAAGTCTTAAAATCACTGCAACAGATTTAGATTTAATTTTTATACAAAATATCTCGAATATTGAAATAATAGAAGAGGGCGAAACCACAACTTCTTGCTCAACACTGTATGATATAGTTAGAAAATTTAGTAACGAAAAAAAAATAAATTTTAATTTAATAAACGAGAATAAAATAAATTTAGAGTCAGATAAATCTTCATTTAATTTGAATTGCCTTAAAGCATCAGAATTTCCTATCACAGAGGAGAACTTTAGTGAAAACGAATTTAAACTTAACTCCAAAACAATACTTAAACTTCTAAATAAATGTAAGTTTTCGGTTTCTAATGATGAGACAAGACATTATTTAAGTGGAATATTTTTACATTTAACTGAAAATGATAATAAAAAATTTCTTACTGGTGTTGCGACTGACAGTCATAGAATGGCAATATCAAAAACTTTATTGCAAGATAAAATAAACTTTGAACCTATTATTTTGCCAAAGAAAACAATTTTTCAATTATGCTCTTTATTAGAAGATTATGATGGTGAAGTAAAAATTTCAAATTTAAAATCCAAAATTAAATTTGAATTTAATAATATTATTTTAATGTCTAAACTAATAGATGGAAAATTTCCAAACTACTTACAAGTAATTCCTAAAGATAATCAGAAAAAACTAGAAATTGATTTAAAGCCTTTTTTGACATCTGTAGACAGAGTTGCTTCTGTATCATTAGATAAAAAAGATGGACTAAGAATGAATTTAGCAAATGATAATTTAAATTTGTCAGTAAATAATAGCAATAGTGGGGATGGAAAAGAGAGTCTATCCGTTAAATTTGGACACGAAATAGATATAAGTTTTAACCCTAGATATTTAATCGATGTTGCTTCAAATTTAGATGGAAATAAAATTGAAATTTATCTAAAAGACTCTGGTTCGCCAGCTTTAATAAAAGATCCATCTGACTTTGATAGTATTTACGTTATAATGCCGATGAAAGGCTAACGAATTTCATCTAACGTTCTATAGAGGTCTTTTTCAATTTTATTTAAAAATTGATCACCTTCTAATCCTCTGGGAATATAATTAAGTATACTAATTGTAATAGTCCTATTTGCTTTAAGCACTCCAGATTTGGGCCAAACATCACCTGAATTTAAAGCAACAGGAACACAAACAAAATTGAGTTTTTCATAGATTTTTGAAACACCCTTTTTAAAAGGTAATTTTATATCCACAGATGTTCTTGTAGCTTGAGGAAAAATTATAACTGGCCTCTTTGTTTTTGTGGTTATTGAAATAATCTTTTCATAAAAACCCAAATTTTCTCTACTTACTCTATCTCTCTCAATGGAAATTGATCCAATTTTTCTAAGATGCCAACCAAATATTGGGATATTTAATAGTTCTTTTTTAAGAATAAAAACAGGTGAGTCAAAAATTGCTTGTAAAAAAAAAGTTTCAAAAAGTGATTGATGAAGTGAGGCGATAAAGAATGGTTGATCTTTTGGAATATTTTCAACTCCCTTTACTTTCACCTTAACTGAGAGGAAAGCAAACAAGCAAAATCTTATCCAGTGTGCTAAAATTTTCCCTGCAAAAAGATCAATTCTTTGAGGCAATACCAGTGCAGGTAAAAAGATAATACATATAATGGCTGTTCCCAAATAAAAAAAAAATTTAAAAATTATACCTCTAATCATTAATTAAATTATATTATTGAGATTTTCTTTTTTTCTAATTCTTAAAACTTTTGAATTTTTAACTATTATTTCGCTGGCACCAATTCTTAAATTATAGTTTGAGCTTAGCACTTTTCCATATGCACCAACATCACAAATTACAATATTATCTCCTTCATTAAGTTTCTGAAATGTTTTTACAGATAGAAATTTATCTGTAGTTTCACATATTGGACCAACAAAATCATGTATTTTAGAGATTTTTGTTTTGCTTTTTTTACATGGAATAATCCTGTGGTAAGCTTTATAAAGAGCAGGCCTCATTAAATCATTCATGCCAGAGTCAAGGATAATAAAATTAATTTTGTTAGTTTTTTTTATATAAATAATTTTCGTTAATAAATATCCTGCACTTCCTATAATAGATCGCCCTGGTTCAAAAATTATCTTTACTTTATTTTTTTTAATAAACTTACTGATGTGTTGTGAATATTTTTTATAGTTCAGCAACTTATTTTCTTGACCGTAATTGATACCCATACCTCCTCCAAGGTCGACATACTCAAATCGAAACTTTGATTTATCAATAATTTTTTGTATAGCATTCAGTGTCCTCAAATATGGAGTATGACTTGTAATTTGGCTTCCTATATGAACACTCAAACATTTTATATTAACAAATTTAGAATTTTTATATTCTTTTACTAAATCTAATACCTCCTTTTCATTGAGACCAAATTTATTTGAATTCTTGCCAGTAGTTATTTCTTTAATCGTTTTAGCATCCACGTTTGGGTTTAGTCTTAATCCAATATCAATACTCTTACTAATTTTATTAGAAATTTTTGAAATTGCTTTTATCTCACTTTTAGACTCCGCATTAATTAAGAGAATATTTTTTTTAGCTGCAAATTCTATTTCGTTAGAAGTTTTACCGACACCTGAGAAAACTATTTTTCGTGGGTTAATATTAGATTTCAGAGCTGCCATTAATTCACCTTTTGATACAACATCAGCTCCAAGGCCTAACTTTCCTATTTCATTTAAGATTTTTACATTATTATTTGCCTTAACAGCAAAACATATAAGAGGGTTTAATTTGTTAAAATTTTTTTCAAAATTAAATATATTTTTTTTTAATTGATTATAGGAATAACAATAGGTTGGAGTCCCAAAACGTTTAATAATTTTATCGACAGCAATGTTATCAATAAATAATTTATTTTTACTATAATTCATTAAAAGTTTTTTTAATTTAAGTAGTTAAATGTAAACTATATTAGTTGTTCCATAGACTTCTATTTTAATCAACCCTGATTTTTCTTGATATATTGGATCACTTTTTTTTCCACAAGACAGAATTGGAACGAATAGAAATAAAATTATGATAAATTTTTTAAGCATTTTTATATTTTCTTATCATTTTCTTTATATTTTCAAAAGATGTTCCGCCATAAGATTTTTTTGAATTTATTGAATTTTTGAGATCAAAAACTTTAATCACATCATCTTTTGTATTTGGTTCAATTTTTTTTAATTCTATAATTGATAAATCTGAAAGTTTTTTTTTATTTTTTTCACAATAATTAACTATTTTTGAGGTGATTTGATATGATTTTCTAAATGAGTAATTTAAATTTTTAACAAAATAATCTGCAAGATCAGTAGCAGTTACATACCCTTTGTTTGCAAGATTTAACATTTCATTTTTATTTATTGAAAAATTTTTTAAAACTTCATTCAACACTTTAATTGAATCAGATAAATTGTCAAAACTTTCAAAGACATTTTTTTTATCATCTTGTAAATCTTTAAAATAGGATAATGGTAGACCCTTTAAGATAGTCATCATAGAATATAAGTTTCCATAAGAACTACCGACTTTGCCTCTTAAATACTCCAAAGGATCTGGATTTTTTTTTTGTGGCATTATTGAAGATCCTGTCACAATATTATCATTAAGTGAAATAAGTTTAAATGCATCTGAATTCCAAATTATAAATTCCTCAGCAATCCTAGATATATGCATTGCGCAAACGGAGGATGCAAAAAGAAATTCTAATACAAAATCTCTGTCTGAAACAGTATCAATTGAATTTCCAGTTGGAATTTTAAAACCAAGTTTTTTAGTTGTAAAATTTCTATCTATATTAAAAGATGTTCCCGAAAGTGCAGCTGAACCTAAGGGATTTTCTTTAAGACTAATAAAGTTATTTATAAGTCTTTGTTTATCTCTAGAAAACATTTCAACATAGGCTAAAATGTAATGTGCAAATGAAATTGGTTGAGCATTCTTTAAATGTGTAAAACCTGGCATAATTGTGTATATATTTTTTTCAGCTATTTTTAAAATATTTTTAATTGTTTGGTCTAACATTTTAATTAATTTATTATTTGAATTTATCATCCAAATTTTTAAATCAACTAAAACTTGATCATTTCTGGATCTAGCTGTATGAATGAATCCAGCATCCTCTCCAATTATATCAAATAGTTTTTTTTCTATGCTCATATGAATATCTTCGTCCTTATAATCAAATAAATATTGTTTTTTAATTATTTGATTTTGAATTTTTTTTAATCCCCAAATAATTTTATTTTTTACCTTAAAATTTATAATTTTTTGTCTATTTAACATTTCAACGTGAGCAATAGATGCAAGAATATCTTCTTTATAAAGTCTCTTGTCTATATGAATTGAACTAGAGACTTTTTCAAAAATTCCAGGCGTCCTTTTGCTAATTCTTGTTCCCCAAATAGGTTTATTTTTTTTGCTCATAAAAATTTATATTATGTTGATTTAACTTATTTTTATAGATTGATTAAGTTTTAATTCTTAAAAAAATAAGCGAAACCAACAAGGGCAATAATTGCTATAAATTGTAAAATAACTCTTAGTTGCATCAATTTATTAGATGCTTTTTTTGAACCACCTTTAAATAAATTAGCGATTCCAAGAATTAAAACTACCGCTACTAAAAGAAGCAAAAAAATAGAGACGATTTTGATTAAAGTTCCCGATAACATAATGTGATATATACATTAAAAGTGTAAATTATAAATAATTAATATTATGACATTTTGCCTAGACACAGTAATCATTTCACCCGAGAATGATAAACCAATCAAAAATGCTGTTGTTCTTCTTCATGGATATGGTGGAGATGGTAAGGATATAAGTATGCTCACACACAATTGGAGAAGATTTCTAAAAAATACAGTTTTTTTATGCCCAAATGGACATGAAAATTGCGACATTAATCCCATCGGTTATCAATGGTTTGACCTATCAAAAGATGATGATGAGTACGTTTTGAAAAAATCACTAGAGGCCGAAAATATATTAAAAAAATTTTTATATGAGATAAAAAATAAATATCAATTATCGAGCAATCAAATTGTACTTAGTGGTTTTAGTCAAGGCTGCATGATGTCAATCAATGTCGGAGTAACTTCAGATGAACAATTTAACTGTATTGTTGGATTTTCTGGAAAAATTATAAATAAAACAAATCTTGAAACTAGAATTAAAAATAAGGGAAAAATACTTCTTATACATGGTGATGAAGACGATATTGTTAGTTCGAATTATTTGTTAGAAGCAAAAGATTTTTTTCAAAGAAATAAATTTGACATACAAACAAATTTAATAAAAAATTGTGGACATCATATACCAATTGAAGCATCAAGCCTAGCTTTAAATTTTATAAAAAAAAATTTAGAAAAATAATTAAATTAAATATCAAATTTGTTATATTGATTTTAAAAAATATATAAGTTAGAATTAATTATAATGTTAAACGAAAACGGTTCTTTAGAAAAATGTCCAGCGCTAGTATTAAACGCAGATTATAGACCATTAAGTTATTACCCTCTATCTTTGTGGAGTTGGCAAGATTCCATAAAGTCTGTTTTTTTAAACAGAGTTTCAATTGTAAGCTACTATGATAGAGTGGTGAGAAGTCCTTCTTTTAGTATGAAATTGCCAAGTGTAATTGCTCTTAAAGATTATGTTAAACCATTAAGAAATCCGAACTTTACTAGATTTAATGTTTTCTTAAGAGATAAATTCTCATGTCAGTATTGTGGTAGTAAAAATGAATTAACATTTGATCATTTGCTTCCAAGATCCAAAGGAGGAAAAACTAATTGGGAAAACGTTGTAACAGCTTGCTCAAGTTGTAATGTACAAAAAGGTGGAAGACTATTAGAAAAATCAGGAATGAAGCTTACTATCTTGCCATTTGCCCCAACAACTGAAGATCTTCATAAAAATGGTAAAAATTTCCCCCCAAATTTTTTACATGAAAGTTGGATGGATTATTTATACTGGGATGTCGAATTAGAGAATTAATTTAATATTTTTCTGAAATTTTAATTGCTATTCTTGATCCAGTTTTAATTATTCCATCAAGAATTTTGTAAATACCCTCTTTTGTAGCTCCTTCTTCAAAAGCAATATCTTTATGATGCAATTCATCTTCTCGAAACTTGATAATTTTATTTTTAAGTTCAATTTCATCATCTTCAATTTGATCAATTTGATTTTGATAGTGTTTATCAATAACTTCTTCGACAGAGGCTGTACATAGCATAGCTGCTTTTTTTCCCAAAATAGTAGATCCAAAGCCAAGTCCTACACCTAAAAGATCCCAAATTTTTAAAAATTTAGTGGGTTTAATTTTTCTCTTATTAATTTCCATTTCAAAAAAATCAGAATGTTCCTGTTCATGTGATTTCATATCTTCAATAAGTTTCTTTAATTTTTCATCTTTACTCAAGGTATTCAAAGCCAAAAGCTGTCCCTCATATATTTTAATAGCACCCCTCTCCCCAGCATGGTCTACCCTAATAAATTCTTCCAACTTTTTTTTATCTGTTTTTTTCATTATAGAAATATCTAATAGTTATTATAGCTAAAGCAAATGATAAAATAAAATTTATAGTCGCAAGTGAAAAGCCAAAAATTTTGAAATTTATAACTTTACAACTGGGTAAAACGTTATTTAAATTCTTCAATAATTCTTCTTTATCTGTAGTATTAAGATTTTCATTTGTACAACCTGAAAATTCGTTAAAAATATTGTTTTCTATACCAACATGATATCCAGAAATTGTTATACTGATTAAAAAAGTTAAGATTAATAAATAGATCCAAATTTTTATATTTGGAAAAAAAAATCCAAAAAAGCATATGACGATTGAAAAAAGATATGGAATTCTTTGATATAAACAAAGTTTACATGCTGGTACTACCAAAATGTGTTCAATATACAAAGCTGATAAAATAATTAAAAAAGAAATTAACAGAATTATTAAATAAAAATTATTTTCAATTTTGTTTAACATATTATGCCAAAAAATTAGTAATAAAATTATATACTAGATAAGCCACAACAATAACTATAATTGAAAATATTATTGAGAGTGTAACTAATTTTTTCTCTATGATTTGTTTCATAGCAGGCCCAAAGTTACCTATTAAAAAGGCTATAATAAAAAATCTTAAACCTCTAGTTAATATTGAAACGATAATAAAATAGATTAAATTGAAATGTACAAAGCCACTAGTAATAGTTAGTAATTTAAATGGAACAGGGGTAAAACCTGCTACAGCAAGAAGTGCCATCCAAGCAATTACACCTCCTTCTGAAGAAATTTTATCTTTAAGAAATGAAGTATTGTCAACACCATACAGTTCAAATATTTTAATACCAATTTCATTAAAAAAAACATAACCTATAAAATATCCTAAGATAGCCCCAAGAACAGATCCTATAGTCGCAATCAATGCAATTTTGAACCAACTTTTTGGTTTTGCAATTGTCATTGGTATAATAACTACATCAGGGGGTATAGGAAAAATAAAGCTTTCTATAAATGAAAGACCACCTAAAAAAAACTTTGAATATTTATTTCCAGCAAGTTCAATAGTTTTATTATAAACTTTACGAAACATATTTCCTTTTAATATATTAATAATTTTTATACTATAAAATATTAACAAATTATTTTATGGGCGAATGGCGGAACTGGTAGACGCGTTGGACTCAAAATCCAATAGTAGCAATACTGTGAGAGTTCGAGTCTCTCTTTGCCCACCAAATATATGAATATGAATTTTAAAAAATATAATAACTTAGTTGATTTATTTTTTGAGCAATATCAAAAACAATCAAAGGACAAAATTTTTTTATCTAATTTAAAAAATTATTCAAAAAACTTTTCATGGGAAGAAGTCAATAAAACTGTTCTGAATCTTGCTAATGAAATTTATAAAATAATTAATCAAGGAGAAAGATGTTTATTAATTTCAGAAAATAGACCAGAATGGATGATTAGTGATTTGTCAATAATGTTAGCTGGAGGAATTACCGTCCCAGCATACACAACTTATGTATCAAGGGATTATGAGTATATAATTAATGATTGCTCACCCAGTATTATAATTGTGTCTAATAATGAACAATTTGATAAAGTTAAAAATATTTACGAAAGAACTCCCTCAATAAAAAAAATAATTTCTTTTGAAAAACTATCAGGAATAAATGAAACAGCTTATTTTAACTTAGAAGACTTAATTAATAATAATAAAAAAGAGGAAATTAAAATTCAAAGTAATGCGAAAAGATCTGATCCAGCTTGTATAATTTATACCTCTGGAACCCAAGGTAACCCAAAGGGTGTGATTTTAAGTCATGGGGGAATATTAAGTAATTGTGAGGGAGGATATGAATTATTAAAACCTATTTTAGAAAATGAAACAAGATTTTTAACCTGGTTGCCCTTATCTCATTCTTATGAACATACCGTACAATTTATACAAATAGCAGTTGGTGCAAAAGTTTTTTATGCTGAAGGAATAGATAAATTATTGAAAAATATGTCAGAATGTTCGCCACATATTATGACAGCAGTGCCAAGATTTTATCAAAATCTCCATCAAAAAATTAACTCGACCTTCAATAAAGCTAAAGGATTAAAGAGGTTACTAGTTAACAAAACTATTAAACTTGGAACAAAGAAATTTAAAAAACACAATTTATCAATATCAGAAAAAATAACAGATTTTATCGTTGAAAAATTAGTAAGAGGTAAAATTAAAAAGCAATTTGGTGGCAGTTTAAAGACATTTGTTTCAGGAGGTGGTGCATTAGATGCAGAAATAGGAACTTTTTTGAATTCAATTGGTCTACCAACTTTACAAGGCTATGGTCTTACCGAGACTTCGCCAGTAGTAAGTTGCAATCCTATAGATAATATAAAAATTGAGACTGTTGGAATTCCATTCAAATGTAATGAAGTTAAAATAGCTGAAGATGGTGAAATATTGGTAAAGGGTGAAAATGTAATGTTAGGCTATTGGAACAATGAAGAAGAAACAAAAAAAGTTTTAAAAAATAGTTGGTTACATACAGGAGATATAGGAAAATTTGAAAGTAATTATTTAAGAATAACTGATAGGAAAAAAGATATTTTAATTACACCAGGTGGAGATAATATTTCACCCTTAAAAATTGAAAATATGTTAACAAGTTTAAATAAAATAGATCAAGCAATAGTTTATGGAGATAATAAACCATATTTAGTGGCTTTATTAGTTTTAAATAAAGAATTTGAACAAAGTAAAGAAAATTTAGAAAAAGAAATTGAAATTGTAAACAAGAGTCTTACAAAAATAGAAAAAATAAAAAAATATTTTGTAATAAAAGATAACTTTACAATTGAAAATGGTATGATGACTCCAACCTTAAAACTAAAAAGATTTAAAATTATTAACAAATATAAAAATAACTTTGAAAATTTATATTAAAAAAAATCTTAAATTAATCGCTAATTACTTAACTTTTTTTAAGTAAAGATAAAATTTTTAAAATTAAAAAAATTTCTGAAAAATTTCTAAAAAATTAATGTTTGACATCACTAATCAAAAAAAATAAAAAAAGAATATCAAACGAATCAATAAAGATTCGTTAATTAAAGGGAGCTAAAAATGGCTAAAAGAAGAAAAAAAGCTGCTAAAAAGAAAACTAAGAAGAAAGCTAAGAAAAAAGCTAGAAGAAGAAGAAGATAGTTTAGTATTCTTTTTAACTGATAACGCTTCTCATGGCGATTGCGTGGGAAGCGTTTTTTTTTATTCTAAAGGTTCATTATCAATAGAACTCTCTTCAATTTCATCAGGCTCTATATTGTTTTGATTTTCAGATTTTTTCTCTATTTTTGCTTTTTGAGCTTCAAGATTTCTTTTTAAGGCCTTATCTAGTTTTTTTTGTGTTTCCTCCAAAGAATTTCCTAATACAATGTTAAATTCTGACAAGAGCCTTTCGTAAGCTTTTTCGAATAACTGTCTTTCGCTATAGGATTGATCGATCATTAAATCATCTCCTTTATTAAGGTCTCTCACAACTTCAGCAAGTTCGTATATTTTACCTGAAGATATTTTAGCTTCATATTCTTGAGCTCTTCTACTCCACATAGATCTTTTTATTTTAGGCTTGCCTTTCAAAATACTTATACATTTATTAACTTGGTTTACTGTGGCTAAAGGTCTTAGGTGAGATTGTTTATTTATTGGAACCATTCCTGTAGCTTTATCTTTTTCAAACCTTAAAATATAAGTTTCTACATCTATCCCGCCTATATTTATTTTCTTCAGCTCAGTTATCTGACCAACACCATGTTTTGGATAAACAACATATTCTTTCATTTTATAAATTTTCTTTTCTGTTTCTTGTTTCTTAATTTTTTTTATCTCAGGTTTTTGCTCATTATTTTTATTTATTCTCAAAGATTCAGTTTTTATACCTTCCTCTTTTTTCTTAGTTTTATTGTCTACTTTTAAGGAATTTTTCTTATTGCTTAATTTTTTTTTTGTAACTTTTGATTTTTTTAATTGTAAATCTTTTTTTAATGATTTTTTATTCGCAATTTTTTTCTTTTGCTTAACTACCTTTTTAATTTTTTTTTTTTTAAAGGTTTTCTTTAAAATACTTTTCAAATTTATTTTCTTCATCTCTATATTTTTCGTTATCTTCTGGTGGATCTTTTTTTTTGGAAATGTTCGGCCATATTTCTGAATATTTTTTGTTTATCTCTAACCATTTTTCATTTCCTTCTTCTGTTTCCGGAACTATTGCGCTTATGGGACACTCTGGCTCACAAACGCCACAATCTATACACTCATCTGGTTTAATTACAAGCATATTTTTACCTTCATAGAAACAGTCTACAGGACAGACATCAACACAATCCATTAACTTACATTTAATACATTTGTCGTTAACTATATATGTCATAATTTTTTGCTTTTAATTTTTTCTTTAATATCACCCACAATTTTTTTGTCTAGATAAAGTAACCCTGAAAGTCTTCTCATCAAATTTGTCTCATACATATCTGCATTTTCATCTGAATATATAATTGACCAAAGAGACTCTATAAGTAATAATTTATTTTCTTCATTTAAGTTTTTTGCCTCTCTAGTGAAGGTTAAAATCTCATTAGAATCTCTTTCAACATTTTCTGCTTCTTTAATAATATTATCTATATTATCTGCATCAGCACCCAATTTTAATAAGGTTTGTTTTATGATCTCACTTTCCTTAGTAGAATAGTTTTGATCTATTCTTGCTACATGTATTAGTAAACAAGCAAGTGATAATGTTAAATTATCTTTCTGACCAACTTCCTCTTTTTTTTGTAAAAATTTAATCATTATTTTTGGTTAAATTGTATTAATTTACTAAATGGACTGTCTGAAATATTAAAATTTTTTTTGTTTTTATTATTTTTATTTTTTATAGGAGAATATTTAAAATATAAATCATTATTTTTTTCATATGTTTTATAACTCATTTCTTTAAGCAATTTTCTAAAATTTTCTTTATTACAGCCAAGCAAATTTAACATTTCTGAAGAAAGTTTAATATCTTTATCATTGCCTGTGTCATTTTTATTATAATTATAAATTAAGATAAATAATCTTTCTAAAATATCTATTCTAACAAAAAATTTATCAAACTTTTCAAAACCACATAAAAGAAGAAAGTCTTTATTAATTTTTTTTTTATTTTCAAAAAAATTTAGACCAAATATAGGTGGATCTAACTCATGATATTTTTGATAGTAGTTCTTCCATAGGAGAACTCTTAAAGATACTGAGCTTGGTTTAAAAAGTTTAAATAAAAAAATATGATAACGACCAAACTTAACACCATTATCCCTAAGAATTTTTCTTTCCACTTGTCCTAGCTTATCTAAAATTCTTCTAACTTTTTCCCTTTTTACTACACCATTGCACTCATACAAATTAAAAGCTAATGCTCTAATCTCAGAATTATTTTCTTTTAAATGTTTTAATTTAATTAGACTTTCCAGCTCTAAATCAATTTTATTTTTAATCCATTTTTCTAAAAATACTTTCAACCTAAATTTATCTTTTACTTCAATCATATCATCAATAATTAATTCAATTTCTGGAGTTAAATAATCTTTACCTTTTTCTATTCTGGCAATTGGAAAATTATTCCAATAAATTTTAAAATCTTTTTTTATATTTAATAAGTTAGTTTCAATAATTTGATTTATTCTTCTTAAAATTTCTGGCATGACAGTTTGTCTTGATGCCTTTTTTAAAGATTTTATATCTGCATCTAAGGCGTCAACCTTCAAATCTAATTCTAATTTTAAACCATTTAGGTTTCCAATAAATTGATCATTTATTTTTACTTTTTGATTTTCAATAATTTCAGTTCTAAATTCCATATCTTGTTTTAATCCTTTAGCTAATACGCTTGCTCTTTTATCTATAAATGTTTTAGTTAATTCCTCGTGAAGTCTGTCAGAAAGTTTATCTTCAAGATTTTTAGTTCTTTCAATCCAGTAATCATTATTTTCTACCCAGTTTGATTTATTAGCGACATATGACCAAATTCTAACATTTGCTATTCTATTTGATATCGAGTCTACATTGCCATCAAGTTTATTGAGAGGTTTTAGCTGATCTTTAAAATATGAATTAGGTATTTTTCTCTCTTTGCTGCTCAAAAAACTGAAAACTTTCTTAACAATCTCTAAATGTTTACCGTAACTTTTTTTGATAAAATCAGGAATTTGACAACATTCCCACAACAATTTCAAATTATTTATATCCTCCTTAATAACTACTTCACTTTGATTGTTAATCAAAAACTTTAAAACTTTCTCATCCTCACAATCATTAATTCGTTTTAACCATTCTTGTTTTGGTTTTTCGTCTAGAGAACTAATTAATCTATTTTTACTAGAAAAATCTAATTCTGAATTTCTCCAAAAAATACTATTTATTTGTTCAAATCTATGATTTTCGATTAATTCTATTTCCTCAGGATTAATATTTTGTACCTCACCCGTAACACCAAAAATTCCATCATTCATGTATCTGCCTGCTCTACCAGCTATTTGACCAATTTCTGAAAGCTTCAACTTTCTTAATTTTTTTCCATCAAACTTTTTTAAATTTGAAAAATAAATGTTATTTAAGTCCATATTGATACCCATACCGATTGCATCAGTTGCAACTAAATAATCAACATCTCCAGATTGATATAGTGATACTTGTGAATTTCTTGTTTTTGGACTTAAAGAGCCCATAACTATTGCGCAACCACCTTTTTGTCTTCTCAACAATTCTGCAATTGCATAAACATCCTCTGTAGAAAATGCAATAATTGCACTTTTTCTCTCAATTCTAGAAATTTTTTTGTGACCTGAATATGATAATTTAGAAAATCTATCTTTATTAATAAACTCTATACTCTCTTTTAAGTTTGATAATATTTTTTTCATAGTATGAGAGCCCATAAACATTGTTTGTTTTTCACCTCGTAACTTTAGAAGTCGTTCGGTAAAAATATGTCCTCTCTCATGATCATTACACATTTGTATTTCATCGATTGCAACAAATTCTAATTTTTTATCTATTGGCATAGACTCAACAGTACATAAAAAATATTTTGCATTTGTAGGTATTATTTTTTCTTCCCCTGTAATCAACGCTACTGAAGAAGAATTACATTTTTGAATTACTTTATCGTAAACTTCTCTTGCTAATAATCTAAGAGGAAAACCTATCATGCCTGATTCAAATGAAAGCATTGTTTCAACTGCTAAGAACGTTTTTCCAGTATTTGTTGGACCAAGTAGGGCTGTTATTGTTTTATTATGCATTTCAACTATTTGTGTCTATTTTTTTCTTTTAACTATATGTTGTATCAATAAAAGAACAAAAATAGGTTAAAAGGTGTCCGAATCATAATTGTAAATGTTCTCATCATTTATTTATAAATGATCATAACATCAAAATTAATAAACCTAAATATTTTTTTACTTAACCACCATATCCAGATCCGTCGATTTTATAGTTTAAAATTTTCCAAATTCCAGATGATGTAGCTATAATTTTTTTACCCGATTTTAAAATACAATTTAAAAATACAAGTGAATTTGTTTTTTTATTTATTGAAACTGATCCTACTATTTGATCATTCAATTTAGTTGGTGCGATAAATTTGATTTCTAGGGATATTGTAACACATGATTTTTCATTGGAAATATAATGTGCCGCTGTTCCTGCTCCAGCATCAATCATAGAACATATGTATCCACCATGGGTATTTTTAGCTCTATTTAAATGTTTTTTTTTGATTTTTGATTTGAATTCAAATTTATCTTTTTTTATTTTTCTAAATAATAGACCCCCATTATTCTTTAAAAAACCAGGTTTGGTACTTATTTGTCTAAATTTATTTATCATAGTAATATTGTTAGAATTATTAATATTAAAAAAATTACTAAAAAAAAATATATTACTGATTTTTGTAAAGATACTCTCATAAATTCCTTTTTTGGTGCGCCTGCTAGGATTTGAACCCAGAACCTCCTGGTCCGTAGCCAAGCGCTCTATCCAGTTGAGCTACAGGCGCTGTTTAATAAATAATAATAGCTTTTAATGTAATTTATTTTTTTATCAATTATTCTTATCTAAAGATTTAAAGTAATTTTTAAGTAGAATATTTTGGATCCAATACTTTGCATCCAGATCATTTTTTGAACCATTTTTATGGTGAGATAATAAATAACACCATATATTGTTTAAAATATATCTTATTTTCATATTTAAATTATATTAAACTTATTTAGATTGTTAAAAATTTGTATTAAATATGGCCAAAAAGTTACTTATTTTAAAAAAAGTCGTATAATAAGAGTTTATTGATTCAATGAACAAACAAATATTAGTACCAGATATTGGTGATTTTGAAAATGTAGAAATAGTTGAGGTATTGGTTAAACAGGGAGATACTGTAAAGAAAAATGATCCTTTGATAACACTTGAAAGTGATAAATCGAGTGTAGAAGTTCCATCAACTGAAGATGGAGTAATTGAAAAAATAAATGTAACAGTTGGGGATAAAGTTTCTAAAGGTGATTTAATACTATCAATCAAAGCTCAAAATGGAGAAAAAAAAAGTACGTTACCCCCAGTAACAGAAAAAATAATTATAGAGGCTGAAAAAACTTTAAAAAAAACAAACATAAATGAGACTCAAAATAATACCCAAAAAAGTAATTTTTCTAAAAATTTAGAAAAACCAAAAAAGGAAAATCGAATAATATTGATGGATACTAATGACATAGATCCCCTAGAAACAAAAGAGTGGATAGACTCATTAAATGCTGTTGTTGATAATATTGGTAATGATAGAGCGCATTTTCTATTAAGACAATTAATTGATCAGTCTTATAGAAAAGGATCAAGAATTCCATTTATTCAAAATACACCTTATATAAATACTATTCCCCCTGATGAAGAAGTAAAATCTACAGGAGACCAAAACATAGAAAGAAAAATAAGATCTCTAATTAGATGGAATGCTGCAGCAATGGTAGTCAGAGCAAATAAAAAATTTCCAGAACTAGGCGGACATATTGGAACCTTCGCATCTGCAGCTACACTTTATGATGTTGGAATGAATCATTTTTGGAGAGCCAAAAACCATCAATTTGGAGGTGATCTAATTTATTTTCAAGGTCATTCAGCGCCTGGAATATATGCAAGAGCATTTCTTGAAGGAAGACTTTCTAAGGAACAATTAGATAATTTTAGACAAGAGGTAGGACCTAACGGTTTATCATCGTATCCTCATCCTTGGCTAATGCATAAGTTTTGGCAATTTCCAACAGTATCAATGGGTCTCGGTCCGATGCTTGCAATATATCAAGCAAGATTCATGAAATATTTAATCAACAGAGGTTTAATTAAAGATGAGAATAGAAAAGTATGGGCATTTCTTGGAGATGGTGAAATGGATGAGCCCGAGTCTTTAGGAGCTATAGCTTTGGCCTCAAGAGAAAATTTAGATAATTTGATATTTGTAATAAATTGTAATTTGCAAAGACTAGATGGTCCAGTAAGGGGAAATGGAAAAATAATTCAAGAACTGGAAGGAAGTTTTAGAGGAGCAGGTTGGAATGTTATAAAAGTTATTTGGGGATCTTATTGGGATGCACTTTTAGCAAATGACAAAACTGGGTTGCTTATAAAAAGGATGAACGAGGCTGTAGATGGTGAATATCAAGCATTTAAAGCGAAAGGTGGAGCGTATGTGAGAGAAAAATTTTTTGGAAAATATCCTGAATTATCTAAACTAGTTTCATCATATAGCGATAAAGATATTTGGAGACTAAATAGAGGTGGTCACGATCCACATAAAGTCTATGCAGCTTATCATAAGGCTATGGAAAAAATGGGTGGTCCAACAGTCATTATTACAAAAACAATTAAAGGATATGGCATGGGTAAATCTGGAGAAAGTATCAATACTACTCATCAACAAAAAAAATTAGATGTAGATGATTTAATGTATTATAGAGATAGGTTTGATGTACCATTAACTGACGAACAAGTTAAGAATATAGAATATTATAGACCTAAAGAAAATTCAGATGAAATAAAGTATCTAAAAGAGAGAAGATTTAAATTAGGTGGCAACCTTCCGGAAAGATCTACATTTGCCAAACCAATAAAAGCACCACCTGAAGATATTTTTGATGTAATGATGAAGTCAACAGGTGAAAAAGAAATGTCGACAACAATGGCTCTTGTTAGAATGCTTACTAATCTCTTAAGAGATAAAAACGTTGCATCAAGACTAGTTCCAATTATTCCCGATGAAGCTAGAACTTTTGGAATGGAGGGTTTTTTTCAAAAAATTGGTATATACGCTCATGAGGGTCAAAAATACGAACCAGTAGACTCAGAACAATTAAGTTCTTACAGAGAAGATCAAAAAGGACAAGTTTTAGAGGAGGGAATTACAGAAGCAGGTTCAATGTCATCTTGGATTGCAGCAGGTACCTCCTATACAAACCATGATATTGAAATGATACCTATATACTTATTTTATTCTATGTTTGGATTTCAGAGAGTTGGAGATTTTGCTTGGGCTGCAGGAGATAGTCAGGCAAGGGGGTTTTTAATTGGTGCGACGTCTGGAAGAACAACATTAGCCGGAGAAGGTCTTCAGCATCAAGATGGTCATAGTCATCTTTTATCCTCAACAATACCGAACTGTATATCTTATGATCCAACTTTCGCTTATGAACTGGCGGTTATATTTAGAGATGGTCTTAAAAGGATGCACGAAAAAAAAGAAAATGTATTTTATTACATTACTACGATGAATGAAAATTATCCTCACCCTGAAATACCAAAAGATTCCGAGAAGGGAATATTAAAAGGAATGTATAAAATAAAAGAATTTTCAAAGCATAAAAAAACAAAAATCCAATTACTTGGTTCAGGAACAATTTTAAGAGAAATGATTGATGCCGCAGAAATACTTCAAAAAGAATATCAAATAGATAGCGAGGTATGGAGCGTGACAAGTTTTAGTGAACTAAGAAAAAACGGGATGGAAATAGAAAGATATAATTTGCTTCACCCAGATAAAAAGAAAAAAAAGTCTTATATTGAGGAGTGTTTAGGAAATTCTGAAGGTCCAATTTTAGCAGCCTCAGATTATATGAGATTAAATTCTGATCAAATAAGATCTTATATTAATAAAAGTTTTTACTCACTAGGAACTGATGGGTATGGAAGAAGCGATACAAGAAAAAATCTAAGAAAATTTTTTGAAGTAGATAAAAATTATATTACAACTTATGCATTGAGCATTTTAGCCAACGAACAGTTGCTGCCTTCAAAGCATGCAGTTGATGCAATTAAGAAATATAATATAGATACTGAAAAACCAATGCCTACAAAACTTTAATGGCCAATATAGATATAAAAGTACCAAATATAGGAGATTTCAAAAATGTAGAAATCATAGAAATACTAGTAAGCGATGATCAGGAAATTAAAAAGGGTGATTCCATTATCACTCTTGAAAGTGACAAATCAAGCGTGGAAGTGCCAACCAATCATTCAGGAAGAATAATTAAAATAAATGTAAAAGTTGGTGATAAGGTATCAGAGGGAGATTTAATACTTAAGATTGAGGCAAGTAAAACAGAAACTTTAAAAACTAATAAAAAAGAAACTAATATTTCTAAAGAAATTTATAAAATATCTGAAAAAGTTGAAGATAACTCAGAAAATAGACCAACCATTCAAAATATTACTACAAATAATAAATCAGTATTGGCTAGTCCAAAAGTAAGAAAATTTGCAAGAGAACTTGGTACTGATATAAGTCAAATTTCTGGATCTGAAAGATTAGGAAGAGTGACAGAAGAAGATGTAAAAAACTTTGTTAAGCTTGGTTTAAATCAAAACCAGTTACCAAAAAATAATGAAGAAATACAAAAATCCAAAATTAAAATAGATTATGAGCATTCAGAATTTGGTGAAATAGAGGTAAAAGATATACCGCGCATTAAAAAATTAGCAGCGCCGCATTTAGTAAATTCCTTTAATACAATTCCACACGTAACTCATCATGATGAAATTGATATAACTGAAATGGAAAAATTTAGAAATTCATTGACTGATCATTATACTGGAGAAAAGCTTAAAATTACTCCATTAGCTTTTATTATGAAAGCATTGGTTATTGCTCTTAAAAAATTTCCATCTTTTAATTCATCCATAGAGGATATGAAAGAAGGTAAAATTACTTTCAAAAAATATTTTCATGTTGGTATAGCTGTAGATACTTCAAATGGCTTGATGGTTCCTAAAATTAGGGAAGTTGATAAAAAAAATATTCAACATCTTTCCAAAGAATTAAAAGAGATTGCGCAAAAATGTAGAGATTTAAAGATTGATAAGAAGGAATTTTATGGAGGATCTATGACTATATCCAGTCTTGGAGGAATAGGTGGTAGCTTTTTCACTCCAATAATAAATTATCCAGAAGTTGCAATTTTGGGGGTAAGTAAATCAAATAAGAAACAAATATTATTAGGCAAAGAATTTAAAATAAGAACTATTTTGCCAATCTCCTTATCTTACGACCACAGAATCATTGATGGAGCAGAGGCGGCAAGATTTTGTAACGAGATAAGGGATAATTTGGGTAAAAATTTTGCTTTTAAATTAGCCATATAATTATAAGTTTTCTATTAATGCCTAAATCAATTTCTTTACTGAGCGCATTTGCCTGTACGTTAATATGGGGAACTACATTTATTGCCCAAGACACTGGAATGGATTTTATAGGTCCATATTTATTTAATAGTGTTAGATTTTTTGTTGGTTTTTTAGTGTTAGTCCCTTTTTTTGTCATATTTGAAAAAAAAAATTTACAAACAGAAATTAATAAAAATAAAAATGTTTTTTTTAAATATTCTTTTTTAATTGGAGTTTTTTTATTTTTAGGATCTGCTCTTCAACAAATTTCGTTGCAGTATACAGATATAGCTAACGCTGCATTTTTTACTATTTTTTATGTTCCAATGGTGCCAATTATAGTTTTTTTTCTGTATCAAGAAAAAATTCATTGGAGCAACTGGCCATCGGTTATTCTATGTTTGATGGGTGGATATTTGCTTACTAACTTTTACGATGCAACGATAAGGAAAGGAGATATCTTAGTCATACTTGGAGCAATATTTTGGGCATTACATATAATTTATGTTGGAAAGGTAATAAAAAACTTTAACTTACCTATTTTAATTGGATTAATTCAAACTTTAGTAGTTTCTTTATTATCTTTATTTGGGGCTTTTCTTTTTGAGGATATTAATTCTGAAGGGATATTTAAACAAATATACCAAATACTTTATGCAGGTATATTGTCTGGTGGTTTTGCTTTTGTTTTACAAATTTATGCCCAAAAAAATATTACACCTACTCCAGCAGCAATTATTTTTTCTTTAGAAGGTGTTATCGCAACTTTAGCTGCATGGGTTTTATTAAGTCAAATACTTAATATAAATAATATCATTGGATGTATATTCATTGTATTAGGGGTTCTTATATCACAGATTGTGCCAGAATTAAAAATAAATAAAGTAAAACAAAATTAAAGATAATAATATTCTATAAAGAACAAAAATATTAAGGGAAAAATTTTTTGTATAAATTAAAAAATACTTAATTGTAAGGTATGAAAATATATAAGAAAAAATTATTCCCAATATGATATTTAAATTTAATATTTGATCTTTAATAATTGTATCTTTCAAAGTTAGTATACTTGCACCTAATAAAGCAGGTATAGACAAAATAAAAGATATTTTAGCAGCATCATATCTATTAAAATTAAGAAATCTACAACCGGTTATTACAACACCAGCTCTACTTGCCCCTGGTATTAATGCTAAAACTTGAAAGCATCCAATTATAAATATATTTTTTAAATTTAAATTTTCGTTGAATGATTTTGATAAAATAAATTTATCTGAAAAGAATAATAAGACTCCAAAAATTAATGTCGACCATGCAATGGTTTTAATACTCCGTAGATTTTCATATATGTTGTAGTCATACAAAATATAACCTATTATAATTAATGGAAGTGAACCAATAACTAGTAAAGTTAAAATTTTTTTATTATTAGAAAAATCAACTAATTCCTTCCAGAAATAGTGGACGATAGCAATTAGTGAACCCAAATGTAGACTGGTATCCATTAAAACTGGGTTATTGTACTTTGTAAAAATATTTGAGATTAAAACTAAATGCGCAGATGAACTTACTGGGATAAACTCGGTAACACCCTGTATCAACGCTAAAATTAATGTTTGAAGATATATCAATGACATCAAATTTTGATTGGTAAACTAAATAAAACGAAATTAAAGCAATTCATTTATTGCATAAGACGTATGCAAGTTGAAAAAAAATAGCGAATAAACTTATCTTTTTGAAAAAAAGGGTAACTAAAACTGACCTTAATATGCTTTTTCCCTTCTAATTATTGCTATATAAGCTTCCAACCATGACAGAAAAAATGCTTAAATTTGTAAAAATAGGTCAACAAAACCCACCTAAAAGACCTACAGCTGAGAGAAACAAAGATTTTAATGAGATATATAAAGAATTTATTGAGGAAAAAGCCAAAACGCAATCAAGCAGATGTTCTCAATGTGGAGTCCCTTTTTGTCAGATTCATTGTCCACTTAGCAATAATATACCTGACTGGTTAAAGCTAACAGCAGAGGGCCGACTAGAGGAGGCCTATAGATTGTCTCAAAGCACAAATAATATGCCAGAAGTTTGTGGTAGAATATGTCCACAGGATAGATTGTGTGAAGGTAATTGTGTAATTGAACAATCAGGACATGGAACGGTTACAATAGGGTCTGTAGAGAAATTTTTAACAGAAACTGCTTGGGAAAATAATTGGATAAAACCTATTGAAGTAAAAAATGAAGTCAATCAAAGTATTGGCATTATTGGAGCTGGCCCAGCCGGATTAGCATGTGCTGAAGAATTAAGAAAAAAAAATTATAAAGTAACCGTTTATGACAGATACGATAGAGCAGGCGGTCTGTTAATTTATGGAATTCCTAATTTTAAACTAGAAAAACATGTAGTATTAAGAAGGATCAAACATTTAAAAGATAGCGGAATAATATTTGTAAATAACTTTGAAGTTGGAAAAGATAAATCATTTCAAGAATTAAAAGAAAAACATGATGCAATATTAATTGCAACGGGAGTTTATAAAGCTAGAGAGATTGATCTGCCGGGAAGCGATTTGGGAAATATTTTTCCTGCAATGGAATTTTTGACTGCCTCTAACAAAAAAGGACTTGGTGATAAAGTCGAATTATTTGATAACGGAATTTTAAATGCTAAAGGAAAAGATATAGTCGTTATCGGTGGTGGAGATACAGCTATGGATTGTGTAAGGACCTCAGTTAGACAAAATGCTAATTCAGTAAAATGTTTATACAGGAGAGATAAAGAAAATATGCCTGGGTCGGCTCGAGAGGTTTCAAATGCTGAAGAGGAAGGAGTAGAATTTATTTGGTTATCTAGCCCAAAAGAATTTTTAGGCACTAATAAAGTAGAAACTGTCAAAGTATCAAAAATGAAGTTAGGTGAGCCTGATGAAAGTGGACGAAGAAAACCTACCGAAGAAAAGGGTTCTGATTTTGAAATTAAAGCTGATTTAGTGATTAAAGCACTTGGTTTTGATCCAGAAAATTTACCACAATTATTTGGTGAGAACAATTTACAAGTATCTAGATGGGGAACGATCAAGACAGATTTCGATAGTATGGAAACCGCGATATCAGGGGTATTTGCGGCTGGAGATATTATTCGAGGGGCTTCATTAGTTGTTTGGGCAATTAAAGATGGAAGAGATGCTGCAGATAATATCGATAAATTTTTAAAAAATAAAATTCAATTGAAGCAAAAAGTAGCATGAAAAATTTAAGAGAAAAAAATTTAAAAAAACTTAAAGAAAAATTCGTTTATCACGAAAATATGGAACACGATTCATGCGGTGTTGGGCTTGTAGTTTCAACAGAGGGTAAAAAATCAAGACAAGTTGTAGAGTCTGGAATAGAGGCTTTAAAAGCTGTTTGGCATAGAGGTGCCATAGATGCAGACGGAAAAACTGGTGATGGTGCGGGTATTAATATTGAAATACCTACAGACTTTTTTGTAGAAAAAATTGAAGTTACAGGACATACGCATGATAATTCCGAGTTGTGTATTGGAATGATTTTTTTACCAAGAAATGATTATGGTGCCCAGGAAGCGTGCAGAACTATTGTGGAAAGTGAGTTAACAAAAAATAATTTTAATATATATGGCTGGAGGCAAGTGCCTGTTAATCCATCTGTTCTTGGTGAGAAAGCAGAGCAAACAAGGCCAGAGATAACTCAAATTCTTTTTAAACATAGTGCCACAAAACTTAAAGATAAGGAACTTAATAGGGCATTATACGAGACGAGAAGAATAATTGAAAAGAAAGCACTGAGCAAGCAGCTAAATGGTTTTTATATATGCTCATTTAGTTCAAAATCTATAATTTATAAAGGAATGTTTTTAGCTGAAGCCATAGACGATTTCTATCCAGATCTTAAAGATAAAAGATTTGTTTCGAGATATTCTATTTTTCATCAAAGATTTTCTACTAATACAGCACCAAGTTGGGATTTAGCTCAGCCATTTAGATCATTGGCTCATAATGGGGAGATAAACACTTTAAAAGGCAACATAAATTGGATGAAAGTACATGAGCAAGAAATGCATTCTCCTTTATTCCAAAATATCGAAAATTTGAAACCCGTTATACCATCAGGAAATTCAGACTCAGCAGCGCTGGATAATGTTTTTGAATTACTTACTACATCAGGACATTCAGCTCCTTTAGCTAAATTAATGCTGATACCAGATGCTTGGTCCAAAAAAAGTAAAGTACTCCCCAAAGAACATTTACAATTATTTAATTTTTTAAATAGTTCCATGGAGCCTTGGGATGGCCCAGCTGCTATTGCTGGAACAGATAATGAATGGGTTATTGTTGCTTCAGATCGTAATGGATTAAGACCAATGAGATATACGGTAACGAGAGATAAGCTTTTATTTGCTGGTTCAGAAACAGGAATGATTAATATAAATGAAAAAAAAGTAATTGAAAAAGGCAGATTGGGCCCAGGAGAAATACTAGGAGTAAGAATAGAAAAAGGAAAAATTTTTAGAAATACAGAAATAAAAAATTATTTAGCCAAAGAATACAAACATTTCAATAATCAAATAATTGATTTAGATAAAAAATTTCCAATTCAGAATGAGAAAAGTATATTTGAAGGAGGTAAACTTAGAGAAAGACAATATTTATTTGGTTATAGTCTTGAGGATCTAGAATTAATTTTACATCCAATGGCAGAGGATGCAAAAGAAGCAACTGGTTCTATGGGAGATGATACTCCTCTAGCAGTTTTATCAGATAAATATAGACCGCTTTACCATTATTTTAGACAAAACTTTAGTCAAGTCACAAATCCACCAATTGATTCATTACGAGAAAATAAAGTGATGAGTTTAAAAACTAGGTTTGGAAATCTCGGAAATATTTTGGATTTTAATAATTTAACAGAGGAAAATATTTATGTTTTAGAAAGCCCAATACTTTCAAATACTCAGTTTGATAAATTTACAAACTATTTTATCGAGAACCTTAAAATAATTGATTGTACTTTTTCAGCAGATCAGAGCTTAGAGGAAGCTATAGATTTAATCAAGAAAGAGGCAGAAATTGCAGTAAGACAAGGTGTTACACAAATTGTTTTAACAGATAAAAATATTTCAGAAACAAGACTACCAGTTCCAATATTACTCGCTGTTGGTGCAATAAATACTTATTTGGTAAAACTTAAATTAAGGGGATACGCATCAATAAACGTCCAAACAGGTGATGCAATGGATACGCATTCATTTGCAACAATAATAGGAGCTGGAGCAACTACAGTAAATCCGTATCTAGCATTTGATAGTTTATATCAAAGATTTAATAAAAAATTATTTGGAAATTTTGAATTTGATGAATGTGTTAGAAGATATATCAAGTCTGTTAATCTAGGTTTGTTAAAAATTATGTCAAAGATGGGAATCTCTGTTATTAGTTCCTATAGAGGTGGGTGTAATTTTGAAACAGTAGGATTGAGCAGGACAATTGTAAATAATTTTTTTCCTGGAGTACTTTCCAAAATCTCTGGGATAGGTCTAACAGGAATTGAAAAAAAAGTAAGAATTATTCATCAACAAGCTTTTTCAGGTAAAAATAATGTTCTTCCGATTGGAGGTATTTATAGATACAGAAAAACTGGAGAAACTCATCAATATCAAGGAAGATTAATTCATATGCTACAAACTGCAGTTTCTAGTGACTCATATGAAATTTTTAAGAAGTATGCTAAAGGTATTTATGATCTACCACCAATAAGTTTAAGAGATCTTATTGGATTTAGAGAGAAAAATTCTATTCCCTTAGAGGAAGTTGAGCCAATTGAAGAAATTTTAAAAAGATTTGGAAGTGGAAGTATGTCCCATGGCGCTCTATCAAAAGAAGCTCATGAAACTTTAGCTATTGGCATGAACAGAATTAAAGGCGCATCATGTAGTGGCGAAGGTGGTGAGGACAAATCAAGATTTAAAGTTTTAGATAACGGTGATACTGCAAACTCGAGGGTTAAACAAATTGCGTCTGCAAGATTTGGAGTTACTATAGATTATCTAAATAATTGTAATGAGATCGAAATAAAAATAGCCCAAGGAGCAAAACCTGGAGAAGGAGGCCAATTACCAGGTTTTAAAGTAACAGACGAAATAGCAAAACTGAGACACTCTACACCAGGAGTAACTTTAATTTCACCACCACCACATCACGATATTTATTCAATAGAAGATCTTGCACAATTAATTTATGATTTAAAACAAATTAACCCTAAAGCAAGAGTAGGTGTAAAATTAGTAGCATCTTCAGGTATCGGCACAATAGCTGCTGGAGTTGCAAAAGCAAAAGCAGATATTATTTTAATTTCAGGACATTCAGGTGGAACTGGTGCGACTCCACAGACAAGTGTAAAGTACGTTGGAATTCCATGGGAAATGGGGCTTACCGAAGCTAATCAAGTTTTAACTTTGAATAATCTAAGACACAAAGTGACCCTAAGAACTGATGGAGGTATTAAAACTGGAAGAGATGTAGTCATTGCCGCCATGATGGGAGCAGAGGAATTTGGTGTTGCAACCACTGCCCTTGTAGCAATGGGATGTATAATGGTAAGACAATGTCACTCAAATACTTGCCCAGTGGGAGTTTGTACACAAGATGAAAAGTTAAGAGAAAAATTTGTTGGAACACCTGAAAAAGTAGTAAATTTATTTAAATTTATTGCAAATGAAGTAAGAGAAATATTAGCTGAACTTGGTTTTAAAAATCTAAATGAAATAATTGGTAGAACAGATTTGCTAAGGCAAGTAAGCAAAGGGTCACCAAACTTAGATGATTTAGATCTAAATCCACTTTTTGTTCAAGCTGACCCTGGAAAAAATAAAAGATACTGTGAAAAACAAATTATAAATGAAGTACCTGATACTCTAGATCAAAAGATATGGCCGGAAATAGAAAATATTATAGAAAATAAAAAATATATTGAAAAAGAATACAATATTAAAAATACTAATAGAGCTGTAGGAACGAGAATTTCTTATCATCTTTATAAAAAATATGGAGAAGATAAAATTGAAGCTGAAAGTATCAAAATAAAATTTAAAGGCTCTGCAGGACAATCATTCGGCGCTTTTGCAATTAAAGGTCTCAAGTTAATATTAAAAGGTGATGCCAATGATTATGTTGCTAAAGGTCTCTCTGGGGCAACAATTTCTATAAAACTTCAAGATGAAAGTAACATAACATCTAAAAACAACACAATAATTGGAAACACAGTTCTTTATGGCGCAACATCTGGAAATCTATTTGCTTCTGGTCAAGCAGGGGAAAGATTTGCAGTTAGAAATTCAGGAGCAACAGCAGTGGTTGAAGGTTGTGGATCAAATGGATGTGAATACATGACTGGTGGTACAATTGTAGTATTAGGTGATGTAGGTGATAACTTTGGAGCAGGAATGACAGGTGGAATGGGTTTTGTTTATGACCCTGAAGATGATTTTAAAAGTAAAGCAAATCCAGAGACTATAGTATGGCAAAAACTTGAAACAGAATTCTGGATAAAAACCTTGAAAAAATTAATTCTAAAACATTTCGAAGAGACAAATTCAGAAGTTTCAAAAAAAGTTTTAGAAAATTTTGATCAGGAAATTAAGAATTTTTACCAAGTCTGTCCTAAAGAAATGCTTGATAAACTTGAAAATCCTATAACAAATAAGCAAAAAAATATTGCAAGTTAATTATCCAGCTGTTCTAGAAAGCTTGGACGCGTTATAAATCAAACTAACCTCTTTTGTAAGTTTTTTTAGGTTATTTTTTTTTGATAAACTATGATCACCATTTTTTATAATAATCAATTTTTTTTTAGCATTTTTAAAAATTTTTAAAATTCGTTTTGAAATAGAGATTGGAACAACATCATCCTTTTTACCATGCAGCAGTGTTAAAAATATTTTACTATTAAAAATTTTGTTAAAAATTTTATTTTTTCTTCCATCTTTAATTAATTTGTAGGAAATATTATATTCAAAGCCACCATGATTAAAAATATAGAATTTTTTCTTAGTCAATTCTCTTTTAATTTTTTTGCTAAATTTATTCCACATTAGTCTATCTAAAAATTCTGGGGCTGGGGCAATACCAACGAATCCAAGTATTCTTTTATTGTAGTATTTGAAAAGATTAAGTCCAATCCAGCCTCCCATACTTGATCCAACTAGAATTAATTTCTTTTTTGGTATTTTCTTATTTATTATTTTTTTAACATCACGTGTCCAACTTGTGATTGTGCCATCTTCAAATTTTCCATACGATTTTCCATGACCAGAATATTCTAAAGCTAAAAAGCCTATCCTTTTTTTTTTACAAAATTTATATAATGCTTTTGGTTTTTCACCATCCAAATCTGACTTAAAACCATGCAAAAAAACTATATAAATCTCACTGATTATATTGTTAAACAAACATCTTATTTTTTTATTTTTAGAAATATTAATAAATTTAAATTTTGCCATAAGTTTTGCTTATAAGTTATGATAATATTATAAGCATAGAAATGCCATCAAAAATAAAAGTTTTGCAAGTTATACCCAAGCTAGGATATGGAGGCGCCGAAACTGGATGTTATGATATTGCACATTATCTTCACGAGAAAGATTGCGGATCTTATATAGTTACTAGTGGAGGGGATTTGCTAAAATTTGTTGATAAAAAAAAAGTTAAAATAATAAGGCTTCCTGTACAAAGTAAAAATCCATTATTAATTTTTATTAATTCTATAATTTTGATTTTCATAATAATTATTTTAAATATAAATATAGTTCATGCTAGAAGTAGAGCACCAGCCTGGTCAAGTTTTATTGCAACAAAAATTACTAGAAGAAAATTTGTTACAACATTTCATGGAACATACAATTTCCACAGTAAAATAAAAAAATTTTATAATTCTATTATGGTTAGATCAGATCTAATTATAGCAGGATCTAATTTTATTTTTTCGCATATTAAAGAGAATTATTCTGAGTTTATTGATTTAAAAAAAAAACTACTAGTTATTTTTAGAGGAATTAATGTTGACTATTTTGATCAAACTTCAACAATTGAAAGTGATGAAGCACAACTTAAAAAACAATGGGGAATTGAGGAAAATAAAAAAATAATTTTAATGCCAGGAAGACTTACATCTTGGAAAGGACAAGAACTATTTATCGAAGCAATAAATTTAGTAAATATTGAGCTGGGATATGAAGCTTTTTATGCGATTATCTTGGGAAGTGAACAAGGTAGAGATTTATATAAAAAAAAATTAGTTCGTTTAAGCGAACAATATAGGATGAGCAAACAATTAAAATTCATTGATAATTGTAAAAATATGGCGCTTGCATATAAAATTTCAGATATAATTATTTCTGCATCAATAGAGCCCGAAGCTTTTGGAAGAGTTGCTGTAGAGGCACAATCAATGGAAAAAACAATAATCGCAAGCAACATTGGAGGTTCAAATGAAACTATCATTGACGAAAAGACTGGCTTTTTATTTGATGCTGGAGACTCAAAATCTTTAAGTAAAAAAATTCTTAGAGTATTAAGTATGGATGAAACTTTCTTAAAAACAATAGGTAATGAGGGTAGAAAAAACGTAATTAAAAAATTTAATGTTGAAAAAATGTGTTTTTCTACTTATTCAGAGTATAAAAAACTAATAAATTGATGTTAAATATAACTTTACCAGACGGAAATAAGATTAGCTTTAAAAAAAAAGTTACGGGTTTAGAAGTTGCTGAAAAGATAAGTAAATCCCTATCAAAAAACGCTTTATTGATTAGCGTAGATGGTAAATTAAAAGATCTTAATACAATAATCGATAGAGATTGCTCAATAAAAATATTTACTTCAAAAGATAAAGAAGGACTTGAAACTATAAGACATGACACTGCACATATTTTAGCAATGGCAGTACAAGAGTTATTTCCAGGAACTCAAGTTACGATCGGTCCTGTTATACAAGATGGTTTTTACTATGATTTTGCAAGAAAAGAGCCTTTCACAGAGGAGGACTTGAATAAAATAGAAAATAAAATGAAAGAAATAGTTGAGAGAGACGAAAAAACAATCAGAGAAGTTTGGTCTAGAAAAAAAGCAATAGATCATTTTAAAAAGATAGGTGAAATATATAAAGCGGAAATTATTGAGAGTATTCCCGAAGGTGAAGAAGTTTCAATTTATTTTCATGGTAAATGGCACGATCTCTGTCGAGGTCCCCACTTGTCTTCAACAGGAAAAATTGGAAAATTTTTTAAATTAACTAAAGTTTCTGGGGCATACTGGAGAGGTGATTCAAATAATGAAATGCTTCAAAGAGTATATGGAACAAGTTGGTCTACTAAAAAAGATCTTGATGATTATTTAAATAGAATAGAGGAAGCTGAAAAACGAGATCATAGAAAATTGGGAAAAAGCATGGATCTATTTCATTTTAGAGAGGAAAGTCCAGGCGCAGTTTTCTGGCATCAGAAAGGATGGGCATTATTCCAAAAATTAATTAATTATATGAGAGCCCGACAAGATGCTGCAGGTTATAAAGAGGTAAATACACCTGAAGTTTTAGATAGAATGTTGTGGGAAAAATCTGGACATTGGGAAAAGTACAAAGAGAATATGTATACATCCCAAACCCCTGATGAAAAAGTATTTGCAATTAAACCAATGAATTGTCCAGGCCACATACAAGTTTTTAATCAAGGATTAAAAAGCTATAGAGATTTACCACTAAGAATTACAGAATTTGGAAAAGTACATCGTTATGAACCGTCAGGTGCTCTTCATGGACTTTTAAGAGTAAGAGCATTTACACAAGACGATGCACATATTTTTTGCTCAGAAGATCAAATTACAAGTGAATGCTTAAATGTTACAAATTTGATTTTAGATATTTATAAAGATTTGGGTTTTAAAAACGTAATTTTAAAATATGCCGATAGACCAGAGGTAAGAGTGGGAGAAGATAAAGTTTGGGATAAAGCTGAAGCTTCATTATTAAAGGCAGTTAAAGCTTCAAAATTAGAATACTCTATAAATAAAGGCGAGGGTGCATTTTACGGTCCTAAGATAGAATTTGTTTTAAGAGATGCAATAGGAAGAGATTGGCAATGTGGAACTTTACAAGTTGATTTAAATTTACCTGAAAGACTTGGTGCTAGTTATGTAGATAAAGATGGATCAAAAAAAATACCAGTTATGCTCCATCGAGCTTTATTTGGATCACTAGAAAGATTCATTGGTATACTGATTGAAAATTATGCAGGTAAACTACCTTTTTGGATTTCTCCATTGCAAACGGTAGTAATACCTATTTCAGATGATTTTAATGATTACGCTTTATCTGTTTATAAAAAAATTAAAAATTCGGGGATTTCATGTGATATAGATTTAAAAAATCATAATTTAAATTACAAAATTCGCGATCATTCAAATGCAAAAGTCCCAATGCTATTAATTTGTGGAAAAAAAGAAGTTGACTCTAATGCAGTAACTATTAGAAGATTGGATTCTAATAAACAAGAAAATATGCTGATAGACGAATTTATTAAAAAATATACTGCCTTAAGCAAAGCTCCATCAATTTAGTGTCAGATTTTAAAAAAAACTTTTTTCAAAGAAGAAATAAACCATACGGCCCAAAATATAATAACAGAATAAATTCTTCTGAAGTTCAGGTTATTGATAGTAGCGGTGAAAATTTAGGGGTTTTAAATTTACAAGAAGCCATAACCAAAGCAAAAAATGAAGGTTTGGATTTAATTGAAATTGCTCCAAATGCAAGACCACCAGTTTGTAAAATTATGGATATTGGTAAGTATAAATATGATCAACAAAAAAAAGCTAGCAAAGCTAAAAAAAATCAAAAAAAGGTAGAACTCAAAGAAATAAAATTAAGACCAGTAACAGAAGTTCATGATTATATGTTTAAAATAAAAAATGCTCAAAAATTTCTTTCAAAAGGAGATAAGGTTAAATTTACAATTAAATTTAAAGGTCGAGAACTTCAACATGTAAATCTTGGCAATGAATTAATGGATAAAATAAAAGTAGATATGGAAAATATAGGAAAAATAGAGCTGCAGCCCAAATTTGATGGAAAACAAATGATTATGGTGGTTCAGCCAGCATAATTATTGTAGTTGTAAAATAGTTTGTATTTTGTATAACCCCACTAAATTATGCCTAAATTAAAAACAAAAAGCTCAGCAAAAAAAAGATTTAAAATTACATCAAGAGGTAAAGTTGTAATGCCTCAAGCTGGTAAAAGACATGGTATGATTAAAAGAACTAATTCGCAGATCAGAAAACAAAGAGGCACAACTATAATGTCAAAGCAAGATAGTAAGATAGTGAAATCATATATGCCTTATAGTTTGAGAGGATAATATGGCTAGAGTAAAAAGAGGTGTAACTAGTAGGGCTAAGCATAAAAAAGTTTTAAAAGCTGTTAAAGGTCAATACGGTAGAAGAAAAAATACTATTAGAGTCGCTAGACAGGCGATGGAAAAGGCTATGCAATATGCTTATAGAGATCGAAGAAATAAAAAAAGAGACTTCAAATCTTTATGGATCCAAAGAATCAATGCTGGTGTGAGAAGTGAAGGACTTACATACTCAAAATTCATAAATGGGCTGAGTAAATCTGGAATTAAATTAGATAGAAAAATCTTAGCTGAAATTGCTTACGAAAGTCCACAAGCCTTCAAAACAATAGTTAAAAAAGCTCAATCTGCGTTGAACTAATCTTTCTATTGTTTTTCTATTCTTAACAAATATTCTATAAAAATGTCGGAATTTGAAAAAAATATCTCTGAATACAAAGAAAAGATTAATAATTCCAAAGATTTGAAAGAACTACTTTCAATTAGTTCTGAAATTTTTGGAAAAAATGGAATAATTAATTTAGAATTTAAAAAAATGAGTTCTTTGTCAGCGGATGAAAAAAAAATTTTTGCTGCAAATATTAATAAGGCTAAAAAAGAATTATCAGATATTTATAAAGAAAAAAATAGTGAGATATTAGACAAAGATATTATTGAAAAAATTAAAAAAGAAAAAATTGATATAACTTTACCTGAAAAAGAATTTAAAATTGGAAAAGTTCATCCAGTTTCACAAGTGATTGATGAAATTTCGTGTATTTTCTCAGAAATAGGTTTTTCTGTCGAAGAGGGACCTGATGTTGAAAATGAATATAATAATTTTACAGCACTCAATACTCCTGAAAATCATCCTGCAAAAGATATGCACGATACATTTTACTTAGATAAGGATATGAAAACATTGTTAAGAACTCATACTTCTCCAGTTCAAGTTCGCACAATGATTAAAGGGAAACCACCATTTAAAATAATTGCACCAGGAAGAACTTATAGAAGTGACAGTGATCAAACTCATACTCCAATGTTTCATCAATTAGAAGGTCTTCATATTGATAAAGATATTAATATGGGTCATCTTAAAGGTTGCCTCAATTATTTTATTAAAGAATTTTTTGAGGTAGATAAAATTAAAATGAGATTTCGACCAAGCCATTTTCCATTTACAGAACCCTCAGCAGAAGTAGATATAGGTTATAGACTTGAAAATAATAAAATTATAATTGGTGAGGGAGATAAATGGCTTGAAATACTTGGATGTGGAATGGTTCACCCAAACGTTTTAAAAAATTGTAAAGTTGATCCAAGTAAATTTCAAGGTTTCGCTTTTGGTATTGGTATAGACAGATTGGCAATGTTAAAATATGGCATTAATGATTTGAGATCTTTTTTTGAATGTGATTATAGATGGTTAAATTATTACGGATTTGATCCTTTAGATGTTCCAACAAACTATCGAGGTCTTAGTAGATGAAGTTCACAAAAGATTGGTTAAATGATCACCTTAAAACAAAAAAAAGCGAGCAACAAATTATTGAGAAACTTAATGGAATTGGTTTAGAGGTTGAAAAAGTTGAGCCAATTAAGAATGAATTAAGCGATTTTATTGTTGCAAAAATAATTAAAACAAACAAGCATCCTAATGCTGATAGACTAAAATTATGTGACGTTGATATAGGAGGCAAAGCAACTATAAAAGTTGTTTGTGGAGCCCCTAATGCTCAAGATGGTCTAGTAACTATTTATGCACCACCAGGCTCAATAATTCCAAAAAATGGAATGAAATTAGAAGTATCAAAAATTAGAGGAGAAACTTCTTATGGAATGCTTTGTTCTGAGTCTGAATTAAAATTATCTAATGAGTCCGAAGGGATTATTGAATTAAGTAAAAAATTTAATCATAGTATTGGAAAACAGTATTTTAAGAATAAAAACAATAGCAATGTTATTGAATTGTCTATTACACCAAATAGACCTGACTGCCTGGGTATAAGAGGAATTGCTAGAGATTTATTTGCTAGTGGTTATGGTGAACTAAAAGAAATTAAAGATATAAAATTTAAAAAAACTCTAAAACATTATTTAAAAGTAAAAATAGAAAAAAATAAAAATCAAGCTTGTTCAATATTTGGCAGCTGTTTAATTAAAAATATAAAAAATAAAGAAAGTCCAAGTTGGTTAAAAGAAAGAATTTTAGCATTAGGTTTAAGACCAATCTCAGCAGTTGTGGATATTACAAATTATGTAATGTTTGACTTAAATAGACCGCTTCATGCATATGATCTAGATAAAATAAAAAATTCAATTACAATAAGAAATTCAAAAAATGGTGAAATACTAAAAGCTCTTGATAATAAAACTTATACTCTTAAAGAAAACATGTGTGTAATAGCAGATGATGAAGGTCCTTTAGGCTTAGGTGGTATAATTGGCGGGATAAGGTCTGGAACTGAATTAGATACTAAAAATGTATTAATTGAATCTGCTTATTTTGATCCTGGCATTACAAGAAAAACAGCAAAATTATTAGAGATAAATAGTGATGCGAAATTTAGATTTGAAAGAGGAATAGATCCCCAATCAGTTAAAGATGGCCTTCTAATGGCTGTTAAATTAATTGTTGAGATATGCGGTGGTGAAGTTTCAAATTTTGATATTCAAGAAACAATAAAATATAAAAAAAAAATAATTAAATTTGATCCAAAATTAGTATCAAAAACCATCGGTATTGATGTTAAAGAAAAAAATATTACTAATATTCTAAATAAGCTAGGGTTTGAAACTAAAAAAAAAAACAAAATTATTGAAATAAAAATTCCACTATGGAGACCAGATATATATGGTGAGATTGACTTAGTTGAGGAAATAATAAGAATACTAGGATTTGAAAAAGTTAAATCTATTGAGCCAGAAAAAGTTAGGACAAAACCAACATTAAACTTTTATCAAAAACATTTTCATTTAGCCCAACGTTCAGTTGCGTCTAAAGGTTACTATGAAACCATAACTTGGTCTTTTAGCGATGAAAGATTTAATGATAAATTTAAGGAAGATTTTGAAACTATAAGGATTATTAATCCCATTAGTTCAGAATTAGGAGTATTAAGAAACTCCTTATATCCAAATTTGATCTATTACATGGAAAAAAATCTTAACAGAGGTTTTGGTGATCAATCTTTATTTGAGATTGGCCCTGTTTTTACTGGAAATAAACCTGGAGATCAGATTACAGTGGTATGTGGAATTAAAAAAAAACTTTATGATGAAGAAGATTTTAAAAGAGAAGATCATTTAGATGTATTTGAGATAAAGAAAGATCTTATCCAAACACTCGTTGAACTTGGCATAGATAAAAATGAAATTTTAGTTGAGGATAAATCGCCCTCTTATTACCATCCTGGTATTTCAGGTTCAATTTTATCAAAAGATGGTAAATATTTATTTGGTTATTTTGGCCAGATCCATCCAAAAATAACACTTGAATCTTATGGTTTTGAGATTTTTTTGGAAAATCTAGTAAATTTTAAAAATCACAATAAAAAAAATAAAGAGAGCTTAATTTTATCAGACTACCAAAAGTCTAACCGAGATTTTGCTTTTTTAGTAAATAAAGATACAAAGTCACAACTTCTTGTAGATGCAATAAAAACAATAGACAAATCACTAATTAAAAATATCAAAATATTTGATGTTTATGAAGGAAAAAATATTCCTTCAGATAAAAAATCTATTGCAATTAAAGTTACAATTCAATCAGATACTAAAACTCTGGATGAAAATGACTTATCAGAAGTATCAAATAGAATTATTAAATCAGTCGAAGAACAAACTGGTGCAAAACTAAGATCCTAATGGATAATATCAATAATATTAGAAATTTTGCAATAATAGCTCATATAGATCATGGCAAATCCACTATCGCCGATAGAATTATTCATAAGTGTGGCGGATTAACAGACAGAGAGATGAAAGCTCAGGTTTTAGATTCAATGGATATTGAGCGAGAAAGAGGAATAACAATTAAAGCACAAACAGTAAAACTAAATTATAAGTCAAAAAGTGGAGAAGATTACATTTTAAATATTATAGACACGCCAGGACATGTTGATTTTAGTTATGAGGTAAGTAGATCGTTATATGCTTGCGAAGGTTCAATTTTAATAGTTGATAGCACTCAAGGAGTTGAGGCACAAACTCTTGCAAATGTTTATCAGGCCCTAGATATGAATCACGAAATAATTCCTATATTAAATAAGATTGATCTTCCTGCTTCTGATTTAGATCGAACTTCAAAGCAAATAGAGGATGTAATTGGTATAGATACAAATAATGCTATACCTTGTTCAGGAAAAACAGGAGAAGGAATAGAAGATATATTAGAAGCTATAGTAAATAATCTTCCTGCCCCTAAAGGTAACAAAAATAATAAGTTAAAGTGTTTATTGGTTGATAGTTGGTACGATACTTATTTAGGTGTCGTTACTTTAGTTAGAGTTATTGATGGTAAAATAAATAAGAACATGAAGATTAAAATGATGTCAACTAAGCAAGAGTATATCGTTGAAAAAGTTGGAGTCTTTACACCAAAACCTAAAGATATAAACGAACTGAATTCTGGAGAAATTGGCTTTATAATTACAGGAATAAAAAATCTTTCCGATACTAAGGTTGGTGATACTATTTGTGAGGCAAGCAAACCGTTAGAAAAAACCTTGCCTGGTTTTAAACCAAGTAAACCAGTAGTCTTTTGTGGATTATTTCCTGTTGACAGTTCCGATTACCAAAAGCTCAAAGATGGTCTTGCCAAACTCCAATTAAACGATGCAAGTTTTTCATTTGAAGCTGAGTCATCGTCTGCACTAGGCTTAGGTTTTAGATGTGGTTTTTTGGGTTTGTTGCATTTAGAGATAATTACTGAAAGATTAGAAAGGGAATTTGACATCAATTTAATCACTACTACACCAGGCGTTGTTTACAAAGTTCATTTAAATAATGAAAAAATAATTGAACTACAGAATCCCTCTAGTCTTCCCGATCCTTCTTTAATAAAGCTTATTGAAGAACCATGGATTAAAGCAACCGTAATTACTCCCGATGAATATTTAGGGTCTATAATAAAACTATGTCAAAATAAACGCGGTATACAAACTAATTTAAGTTATTCGGGAAATAGAGCTGTAATCAATTATGAATTGCCCCTTAATGAAGTAGTATTTGATTTTAATGATAAACTAAAATCAATGACAAGTGGTTACGCTAGTTTTGATTATGAAATATTAGGTCACAGAGAAGGAGATTTGGTTAAGCTTTCAATTCTTGTAAATGCAGAGTCTGTTGACGCTTTAGCAATGATGGTACATAAAGATTTTGCCCAAGGAGTAGGAAGAGATGTTTGTGAAAAATTAAAAGACTTAATTCCAAGGCATAATTTTATGATACCTATTCAAGCTGCTATTGGGGGAAAAATAATAGCCAGAGAAACAATAAAAGGTTTTAAAAAAGATGTGCTAACAAAAATTCATGGTGGTGGTGCAAGAGACAGAAAGAGAAAACTTCTTGATAAACAAAAAAAAGGAAAAGCAAGATCGAAACAATTTGGTAAGGTAGAAATACCTCAAGAGGCATTTATAGGTGTTTTAAAAATTAACAAAGAGATTTAATATGATTTTTGATTGTTTTTCTTATTGGGATGAAGATCTTTTATTAGACTTAAGGTTAAATATATTAAATAATTATGTTGATTACTTTGTAATAGTCGAGGGAAATAAAACATGGCAAAATAACCATAAAGAATTTCGTTTTGATATTAAAAAATTTTCTAAATTTGAAAAAAAAATTATTTACGTAAAAGTCCTAGATCTGCCTGATGGAGAAAACCCATATTCTAGGGAAAATCATCAAAGAAATTGTATTTTAAGGGGACTAGAAAAAGCGAGACCAGAAGATCAAATTATCATCTCGGATCTTGATGAAATCCCTAACCCCGAAAAAATAAAAGATTTCTCAAGTTCCATGAAGTTTGCAGTCTTTGAGCAAAAACATTTTTATTATAAATTTAATTTACAAAGTATAAATAATCCAATTTGGCTAGGGAGTAGAATTTGTAATTATAAATATTTAAAATCTCCACAATGGCTTAGAGAATTAAAATTTAAAAAAAGACCATTTTGGAGGCTAGATAAAATTAGATTAAATAATATAATTAAAGAAGGAGGTTGGCATTTTTGCAACCTTAAAACTCCAGAAAAATTATTATATAAGTATTTAAATCTTTGCGAAACGAACGACCCAATAAATTTTAAAGAAAAAATTGATGATAAACATTTAAATTTAGATGAAATAAAAAATAAAATAAAATCAAATGAAGATATTATAGGTAGAGATGATAAATTTAAAAAAATTGAGATAGATGATAACTATCCAAAATATTTTACAGATAATATTAAATTATATTCAGCTTGGATTGCATCATAAAACTATATGATTATCTCTGAAACAGATCATATTTTCATTCACTCCAAAAAATTTATATTTTTCCAAAATTAATTTATTTACCAATTCTTTAAATATTTCGTTTTCTATGTGGTAATATTCAAAAATTATAATCGGTCTTGAATTTATTTTTTTCAAAAAATCCATAACTAAGAAACCGTCATATCCCTCGGTATCTATATATAAAATATCAATCTCATCCATTTGATATTTTTCTAAAAGTGATTTAAAAGAAATTGTGTTTACCTCAACTTTATCAATATGTACTTTTTTTACACCATGTTTTAATAAATGATCAATTTTGTATGAGTTGATGCCCTTAATATGCTCATCATATCTGCTTAAATATTTATCGTTTACACAAAACAGATGTTTGATTTCATTATCTTTCGAAATAGCTGAATTTTCAAATCTTACATTTTTAATATTTTTATAATTCTCTTTCAATTCATCAAAATATTTTTTTACAGGTTCTACTAATATTGCTTTTAAATTTTGATCATCAATTATGTGTTTCGAGATGTCATCAAACCTTTTTCCGTCATTAGCACCTATTTGCAACAAATTTTTTATATCGTTATTTTTAAAAATATTATTTAAAATATATCCAGTGTTTAATAAATTATGATTATTTAAATATCTTTGATTTTTAAATGTTTTTTTATCTATTAATTTATATCCTAATAGTCC
>CACJMW010000001.1 GCA_902594655.1 uncultured Pelagibacteraceae bacterium | reverse complement strand
TATGCCATCAATGGCAGAAGGAAAAAAGAACAAAAAGCAAGTTAATGGAAATCAACTGTTTAATGAAATTAAATCTCATTTGTTAGCAATCAATCAAGATGAAGCATGTGTTATTGTTGAACATGTAACTGCAATGCCAGGTCAGGGAGTAACCAGCATGTTTAATTTTGGCCAATCTTTTGGTGTGATCAAGGGGATTTGTTCAGCAATGCAGCTACCTATTCATTTCGTAAGACCAACAAAATGGAAGAAATATTATAATCTGATCAATACCTCAAAAGATGCAAGCAGATCAAGAGCAATAGAAATTTTCCCAAAAATTTCTGATAAACTTAAAAGAAAAAAAGATTCAAACAAGGCAGATGCAATATTAATAGCAAGTTATTATTATAATACTTATAAAACCGAATAAAATTGTGTATACCGGAGACATATTGATGACACATTTTAGTGTGAGAAGAGTTCAATGGAAGCAGATATAGCAACACAATCTGTGGGATTAACCTCAAGCGCAGATTTTTCAATTCTCAATCTATTTATTAGAGCTGATATAATAGTTAAATTAGTAATTATAATTCTTATTGCTGCGTCTATATACTCATGGGCAATTATTTTTGAAAAATTTAGAATGTTTAAAAATATAAATCAAACAACTTTAGAATTCGAAGAAAAGTTTTGGAGATCAAAATCTGCCGAGACTTTTTACAATAATTTACCCGCTGAAATGAGCGATCCAATGGCAATGGTATTCAAAGACTCAATGCAAACGGTATTAAAATCTAGATCAAAATCAAATCTAAGTGAAAGATTAACAAATATTATGGCAACAAATATAGAGAAACAAATGTCAGTTATTGAAAAAAACTTTACCTTTCTCGCAACTGTTGGTGCTACAGCACCCTTTATAGGATTATTTGGTACAGTTTGGGGAATAATGAATTCATTTCAATCAATAGCTATTTCTAGAAATACTAGTCTAGCTATTGTAGCTCCAGGAATTGCGGAGGCGCTTTTTGCCACCGCCTTAGGTTTACTTGCTGCAATACCAGCCGTTGTTGCGTATAATAAATTTAATAGTGATGCCAGAAAATATTCTAATAAATTAGAAGATTTTTCAAAAAGATTTTTAGCAATAATTTAAATATGGCTTTCAAATTTGGACAATCATCCAGAGAACCAATGAGCGAGATCAACGTAACACCTTTTGTTGATGTTATGTTAGTTTTATTAATAATATTTATGGTAACAGCCCCTCTTTTAACTGTTGGAGTTCAGGTAGATTTGCCAGAAACTTCAGCAGACTCATTGCCTGAGGAGCAAGAACCATTGACATTGACTATAAATTCAAAAGGAGAGATTTTTATCCAGGAGGCAAAAGTTGAGTTCGATAGCTTAACGGCAAAAATTTTAGCTGTTTCTAAAAATAGAACCGATACTAGAATATATGTAAGGGGTGACAAAGCTATAAATTATGGAAGAGTGCTTGAGATAATGGGTATGCTATCTGGATCTGGTTTTACCAAAGTTGCATTGATATCTGAACCTTATAAAGATAGGTAAAAGTGCCTCAAAATTTACTTTTATCATTTCTATTTCATGTTTCAGTAATCACAATTACTATTGTAAGCTTGCCTTTTATTGTAAAGAAACCAATTGATATTCCCCCATTAGTTTCAGTTGAATTAATTCAAATAACAGATCAGACAAATATTCCTTTTGCACCAAAAGCTGAAAAAATCATAGAAAAAGTTAAGAAAGAAAAAGAAAAATTAGTCTCCGATCAAGCGCCGCCAAAAAAAGTAAAAAAAGAAAAACCAGACGCTATACCTTTGCCTGATCAAGAGATTGAAAAAATTCAAAAAGTAGAAAAAGAAAAGCAAAATCCAAAAATTGAGGATAATAAAGCTAAACAAGTTTCAGAATTTGAAAAAAAAGAGTTATTTGATCCAAATAATATTGCAGCACTAATAGATAAATCAAAAGAAAATTTTGCAGAAACAACTGTAAAAAATGATGAAATTACACAGTCTCAAGATGAATCAATGAAGTTATCCGGCCTAACTTTAAACGAAGAAGACGCTCTAAAAGCTCAAATTTTTGGTTGCTGGAGCATACCTTTAGGTTTACCTTATAATGAAAATTTATTAGTGAGAATAAAATTGAAACTTAAACCAGATGGTACAGTGATTAAATCAGAAATATTAGATCACGCTAGAATGAATAAACCGGGGCAAGGTTTCTATAAAGTTTTAGCTGAAAGCGCATTAAGAGCTATAAAACTTTGTCAACCATTAAGAGTTCCTACAACAGGATATGAAAAGTGGAAAGATTTACAATTAAATTTTGATGCTAGAGAAATGCTAGAAGGATAATGAAAACAATAAACATAATAACTTTTTTAATATTTATAATTTTTCCTTTTAAGATTTATGCCTTAATCGAAGTAGATATTACTAGAGGAAATTTAAATCCACTACCGATTGCAGTATCATCTCTCTATTCAGATAAAAATACTAATGAAGTTTTAAAAAAAGAAATAAAGGTAGATAAAATAGGTTATGAGATATCAAAAGTTATTGAGAATAATTTAAAAGCCACAGGATTATTTAATCCATTAGAAAAAAAAGCTTTTTTACAAGAACCAGATGTAGCGCATTTAAAACCAAGATTTGAAGATTGGTCTTTAATCAAAGCTCAAGCATTAATTACTGGTAAAGTAGAATTTAAAAATGATAAAGTTAGAGTTGAATTTAGACTGTGGGATGTACTAGCAGCCAGAGAGATGATGGCTTTAGCTTTTACAACTGTTCCAAATAATTGGAGAAGAATCGGACATATTATTTCTGATAAGATTTATGAAAGATTAACTGGTGAGAAAGGATATTTCGATACAAGAATTATTTATGTATCAGAGGCAGGACCAAAAACACAACGAATTAAAAAACTTGCAATCATGGACCAAGATGGTTTTAATATAAAATACTTAACTCTTGGAAACGAGCTAGTTTTAACACCAAGATTTAATCCAACAAATCAAATGGTAACATATCTTTCGTATTTTAAAAATTTACCACGAGTATATTTGCTTGATATCGAAACAGGAATACAGGAAGTAGTTGGAGATTTTCCTGGGATGACTTTTGCTCCAAGATTTTCACCAGATGGAAAAAAAATAATTATGAGCTTTGCTAAAGATGGTAACTCAGATATCTTTACTATGGACTTAGAAAATCGAATTGTTGAAAGAATTACAAATCATCCATCAATAGATACCTCACCTTCATATTCACCTGATGGTAAGTTTATAACATTCAACTCAGATAGAAGTGGATATCAACAAATATACGTAATGAAAAGTGATGGATCGAGGGTAAAAAGAATTTCTTTTGGAAACGGTTTATATGGAACACCTGTTTGGTCACCTCGTGGTGATCTAATTGCATTTACAAAACTTCATAAGGGAAAATTTTATATTGGCGTAATGAGAACTGATGGAACAGGGGAAAGGTTGTTGACTGAAAATTATTATCAAGAGGCACCTTCTTGGTCACCAAATGGACGGGTATTAATTTTTTATAGAGAGACGAAGTCAAATAGTGATGGAGAGGGTTTTTCAGCAAAACTATGGTCTATCGATCTAACAGGATACAATGAGAGACAGGTTATCACCGAAACTGATGCCTCGGACCCATCTTGGTCTTCATTACTTAGTAATTAGTATATATAAAGTAATTTTTATCAGTATTTTCAGTTGATTTCTTGTCTTGAAAGATTTAATTAGTTGTGAAACTAATAGTATATAAAAAGAATTTAAGGAGCAGTATGATATTTAATAAGTCAACTTACAAATTAATTTTAGCCTCAATTTTTGCAATGTTATTATCAGCTTGTGCACAGCAATCAGCTAAAATTGATTCACAAATTCAAGGCGACGTTTATACAGGGACAGACACAGTAGAATATTTAGCTGATGGTGTGCCTGACAGGGTATTCTTTGCAACTAACGAGTCAGTTTTAACTACTGCTTCACGGGAAACATTAAGAAAGCAAGCAGCTTGGTTAAGAAAGAACTCAAGCATTAATGTAGTTCTAGAAGGACATGCTGATGAAAGAGGAACTAGAGAATATAACTTAGCTTTAGGTGAAAGAAGAGCAAATGCAGCTAAAGACTATTTAATGACTTATGGAATTTCTGAAAATAGAATTTCTGTAATCAGCTATGGTAAAGAAAGACCGGTAGACTCTGGATCAAATCCTTTAGCTTGGTCAAAAAACAGAAGATCTGTTACAGTTAAAGCTAATTAAATAAAATTACACACATATTTGGACCCATTACTTTAATTTAAGTGATGGGTCTTTTTTTTGCCATCATTGTATCTAAAAACTATTATTAGGTAATGATAATGAAATTTATTTTAAAAATATTCTTAGTAGTTTTTCTTTTTATCTTCAGTTTTGGCACATCAATTTCTGATGATCACAACGTTCTGCAAATATTAGAAACATTAAAACAGGATATTAAAACTTTAGAAAGAGCTGTTTACTCAGACTCGTTCGAAAAAAAAAATAATGAAAATAATGAAAATTTAATAACAAATAATGAATCTGAAGAGGCTTTAACAAGACATCTTTTAAAACTTACAGAAATCGAAAATCAATTTAGAGATTTGACAAATAAATTTGAAGAAATTAATTTTAAACTTGATAAACTTTCAAATAGACTTACAAAGTTACAGTCAGACAATCAACTTCGATTTGAGCAAGTTGAAAAAACTATGGGCAATGTTGTAAGCACAGGAGCAGCAACACTCTCTGAAAATATTTCTGAAGAAGATAAAATATTGCCAGGAACATCTGAACCTCAAGATTTAGGAAGTATTTCTTATAAAGACATGACAACATCAGAAACAACTCAACAAACTCAATCTGTAGACTCAACATCAACTGTTTTATTAGAAAGTGTAGAGAGTAGTGAAAAACTTTTACCGCAAGACTCTCCTGAAAAACAATACGAATTTGCTACAAGCTTTTTAAAAGTTGGAGACTATAATACTGCAGAAAGGGCCTTAAAAGAATTTGTACAAACTAATCCAAATCATAAGCTTGCAGGTAATGCCCAATATTGGTTTGCAGAAACTTTTAGAATTAGACAATTATATGTAGATGCAGCTTCTGCTTATTTAGAAGGTTACCAAAAATATCCAAAAAGTGAAAAAGCACCTGATAATTTATTAAAATTAGGTGTATCATTAGTACAAATTGGAGAAAAAGATCAAGGCTGCATGATGATAACAAGTTTAAAAAAAGAATATCCCGAAGCATCACAATCTATTCTTCAAAAAGCAAAATATGAAGAAAAAAAGTTTGAGTGCAAAAAAGGAAATAGTTAAACAATTCAACTTTAAGAAAATCCTTAAAGATAAAAGGATTTTTGAAGTTTATAAAGTTTTTGAAAAAGAATTTGGGAATCTTAATTATTCAAATAATATTGCTCTAGCTGTTTCGGGTGGTCCAGATAGTTTGGCACTATGTTTTTTAATTTCTTGTTTTAAATCAAAAAAAAATAATGACATTAAACCTAAGTTTTATCTAGTAGATCATAACCTAAGAAACAATTCAGCCGAAGAGGCTAAACTTGTTAAAAAATGCCTTAAATCAAAAAAAATAAATTTGAAAATTTTAAAATGGAAAGGTAAAAAACCAAGTTCTAACTTACAAAGCATCGCAAGAAAAAAAAGATATGAGCTTTTATTCAATGAATGTAAAAAAAATAATATTAAAACTATTCTAACAGCTCATCATGAAGATGACTTTTATGAAACATTTTTTAGTAGATTGTTGAGAGGATCAGGCACCGAGGGACTTTCATCTTTTATGGAAATTGAGAAAAAGTTTTTTTTTCAAGAGAATATAATTACCCTGGTTAGACCTTTATTAAATCTTAATAAACAAGATTTACTTTATGTGTCAAAAAATATTTATAATTTTTACATTGAAGATCCGTCCAATCAAATGGATAAATTTGAGAGGGTAAGACTTAGAAATTTAATATTAAGTTTGAAAAAGCAAGGGTTAAATTTTAATAAATTGAAACTTACATTGAATAATCTTTCCTCAACAAATAGAGCAATTAAAGAAATGGTGAATAGGAATATTTCAGAAAATGTTTATTTTAACAAAGAAAAATATTTAATTAGTTCAAACTTTTTTTTACAACCAGAAGAAGTTGTATTTAGATCATTATCTACTTTGATTAAAAAAATAAGTGAAAAAGTGTATCCTCCTAGAGGAAAAAAAATGGTTAAGTTTATTAACGAGTTAAAAAATAATGACCAATTTAAAGGTACATTAGGTGGCGCTATTATCGAAAAAGTACATAATTCGGTGGTGGTTACTCGAGAAAAAACAAAAAAAAGTTAAATTTGCCACAATTGACACTTGTTTAATTTATAATAATTCTTAAGTAGTTATATATATTTATTATGAATTTTAAAAATTTAGCGATGTGGGCAATTATAGTTCTACTTACAGTTGGACTATATAATATGTTTAAAAACCCTCAAGGATCTTTTAATCAAAAAAATAATATCATATTTTCTGAATTTTTGTCAGAGGTTGAAAATGGCAGAGTTGTTCAGGTGGAGATACAGGGAAATAATGTCAATGGAATTTTCTCAAATGGTCAAAAATTTTCTACATACGTTCCAAACGATCCAAATTTAATTGAAAAATTATCTGAGAGAGGAGTTAGTATTTCAGCTTCTCCACTAGATGAAAAGATGCCATCTCTTTTAGGTATACTTCTATCATGGTTTCCAATGCTTCTTCTAATTGCAGTTTGGATTTTCTTTATGAGACAAATGCAAGGAGGCAAGGGTGGAGCAATGGGATTTGGAAGATCTAAGGCAAAATTAATGAATGAACTTAAAGGCAAAGTTACATTCAAAGATGTAGCGGGAGTTGAGGAAGCTAAAGAAGAAGTAGAAGAAGTAGTTGAGTTTTTAAAAGATCCAAGAAAATTTAGTAGGCTTGGTGGAAAAATCCCAAGAGGTTGTTTATTAGTTGGTCCACCTGGCACAGGTAAAACTTTATTAGCAAGAGCTATAGCAGGTGAAGCCGGAGTTCCTTTTTTTACAATTTCTGGATCTGACTTTGTTGAAATGTTTGTGGGCGTTGGTGCATCAAGAGTTAGAGATATGTTCGAGCAAGGAAAAAAACACTCTCCATGTATTATTTTTATTGACGAAATTGATGCAGTAGGAAGAAGTAGAGGAGCAGGTCTTGGTGGAGGCAATGATGAAAGGGAGCAAACATTAAATCAGCTTTTGGTAGAAATGGATGGTTTTGATACAAATGAAGGAGTGATCATTATCGCAGCAACGAACAGACCAGACGTTCTTGATCCAGCACTTTTGAGGCCTGGTAGATTTGATAGGCAAGTGGTCGTTTCTAATCCAGATATAATTGGAAGAGAAAAAATATTAAAAGTTCATGCAAAAAAAATCAATATGTCACCAGATGTAAACTTAAGAACAGTCGCAAGGGGAACCCCTGGATTTTCAGGCGCTGATCTAGCAAATCTAGTGAATGAAGCCGCTCTATTAGCTGCAAGAAAAAATAAAAGAATTGTAACTTATCAAGAATTTGAAGACGCAAAAGACAAAGTAATGATGGGCGCTGAAAGAAGATCAATGGTAATGACTGAGGATGAAAAAAAACTTACTGCGTACCACGAGGGTGGGCATGCGCTAGTGTCTTATAATATGCTACCTCACTATGATCCAATTCACAAAGCAACAATTATTCCTAGAGGTAGAGCTCTTGGCATGGTCATGAACTTACCCGAAAGAGATAAACATGGATATTCTATCAAATATCTTAAAGCAAGATTAGCGGTATGTTTTGGTGGTAGAGTAGCTGAAGAATTAATTTTTGGTAAAGACAATATAACGACTGGAGCAGGCGGAGGTAACGGCTCAGATATAAACCAAGCTACTCAATTAGCTAGAGCGATGGTTACAAAATATGGAATGAGCGATGAAATGGGCCCAGTTGAATATGGAGAAAATCAAGAAGAAGTTTTCTTAGGTAGATCAGTAACTCAGACGCAAAGTGTATCAGAGGCTGTAGCTCAAAAAATTGATAAAGAAATAAGAAAACTAGTTGATGAAGGATATAATCATGCAAAAAAAATATTATCAGAAAAAATTGATGATCTTCATAAAATAGCAAAGGCTTTGTTAACTTACGAAACCTTAACTGGAGATGAAATAGAAGATATTATTACCAAAAATAAATACCCTGAGAGTAAACAAGATCTTGCTAAAGATGAGGATAATAAAGATTCGGCTCTTGGGTCCATTGGATTAAAACCAAAAATAGTTCATTAATTAGATGATAAAATATTACACACGTGCGTGTAATTTTTATTACGGAAACATTTCAAGAGAAAATGTAAAAAAAAAAATAAGTCTTCCATTAAATGGGAACAAGTTGATATCATTTGATACGATTGAACTTATTACAAGAAAAAAAAAGATATTAATAAAAATTAAAAATATTAAAAAACTTCCATTTAAATTGAGAAATAAAATATTACTAGATTTAAAAAAAATTACGAAAAAAAAAAAAATAAAAAAAATAAATTTTAAATATCATCCAATATTAATGGGTATACTTAATGCTACCCCAGATAGCTTTTCAGATGGAGGAAAATTCTTAAAATCAAAGTCCGCCAATGTACAAATTAAAAAATTAAAAAAAGAAGGTGCAGAAATTATTGATATTGGTGGTGAGTCAACTCGACCTAATTCAGATACAGTGGATACTAAAGTTGAATGGAATAGAGTTAAATCCAAAATAAAATATGCAAAAAAAAATAAAATTATGGTTTCTATAGATACACGAAAAAGTTTTGTTTTAAAAAAGTCATTATTATTAAATGTAGATCTACTTAATGATGTGTCTGGACTAAACTATGATAAAAATATGATAAATGTTTTAAAGGATTCAAAAATTCCATTTATTCTGCATCATATGCAAGGTAAGCCAAAAACAATGCAAAAAAATCCTAAATATAAAAATGTTGTTTTAGACATATATGATTTTTTTGAAAAAAAATTAGATTTTATAAGAGCAAACAAAATTAATCATAGAAATATAATTTTAGATCCAGGTATTGGTTTTGGAAAAAATTTGAAACATAATATTACTATATTAAATCAAATATCTATTTTTCACTCGCTAGGATTTCCAGTAATGTTAGGTATATCAAAAAAAAAATTTATAAAAGATATAGCGGGTAAAAACGACAGTAAAGATAGAACTGGGGGCACAATTTCATCTAGTGTTCAAGCAATATTACAAGGAGTACAAATTTTAAGAGTTCATGATGTAAATGAAGTTAAACAAGCAGTTAAAGTTTTTAATAAAATTATTTTTAATGCATGAGTAAAAGATATTTTGGCACAGATGGTATTCGAGGGACAGTAAACCAAAACAAAATAAACGGTGATATGTTTTTTAAATTTGGTCTTGCTGTGGGTACATATTTTAGAAATTTGAAGAAAAAAAAACAAACAGCTATTATTGCTAAAGATACCAGATTATCTGGTTATACTTTAGAACCAGCACTCGTATCAGGTTTAGCTTCAGCAGGTATGCACGTTTATACACTTGGTCCTTTGCCAACAAATGGATTGGCAATGTTAACAAAAAAGATGAATGCAAATTTAGGGATTATGATTACTGCATCACATAATCCATTTTATGACAATGGACTTAAACTTTTTGGTCCTGATGGATTGAAACTTTCAGACAAAATAGAAAAAAGAATAGAAAAACTAATTGATACAAAAATTTCAAAACACTTAACCAGACCTGATGTTTTAGGAAGAGTAAAAAGATTAGAGGATGCAAATGATGATTATATCAATATATTAAAAAGTAATTTTCCTAGAAACTTTTCTTTAAAGGGTCTTAAAATAGCAATAGATTGTGCTAATGGAGCTGGATATAAATCTGGGCCCAAAATACTTAAATCATTAGGAGCTAATGTCTATAAAATTGGCACATCTCCAAATGGTTTAAATATAAATTCTAAATGTGGGTCAACCTTCCCAGAAAAAATTAAATATTTTTCAAATAAAAAAAAGGTTAACCTTGGAATTTCTTTAGATGGAGATGGAGATAGAATTATAATTTGTGATGAAAAAGGAAAAATAATTGATGGGGATCAAATTATCGCAATGATCGCTTTACGTTGGAAAAATAAAAAAATTTTAAAAGGTGGAGTTGTTGGTACACAGATGTCAAATTATGGACTAGAAAAATTGTTTAAAGAAAAAAAAATTAAATTTATACGAGCCAATGTTGGTGATAGATATGTCAAAGAAGCTATGAAAAAATATAAATGTAACTTAGGTGGCGAACAGTCAGGCCATATTATTTTGGGCAATTTTGCAACAACGGGAGATGGTATCCTTGTTGCATTAGAAGTTTTGTATTCTATGAGAAAAGGTAAAAAAGCCAGTGATTTATTTAATAATTTTAAACAAATCCCTCAGAAACTTCTAAATATTTCTGTCAAAGATAAATCAATCATAAATTCTAGGAAGTGTAAAAAATCAATACTTAGTGCAAAAAAAATTTTAAAAGATAATGGAAGAATTCTTGTGAGAGCCTCAGGAACTGAACCTAAAATAAGAATTATGTGCGAAACTAATGATAAAAAATTAATGACAAGATGTATTAATCTTGTAAAAAAATCTATAAATTAAATTGAAAATAAAATCTAAAGTTTTGATAATCGCTGGTTCAGATTCATCTGGGGGTGCAGGCATACAGGCAGACATTAAAACAGTTAGCTCATTAGGATCATATGCTATGACGGCAATAACAGCAATAACTTCTCAAAATACTACTGGAGTTATTTCGATATCTTCAATTTCTCCTGCAGAAATATCCAAACAGATTGAGTTTACATCTAAAGACATTAAGCCTGATGTTATAAAAATTGGAATGTTAAGTAACGCAAACGTAATAAATGCTGTTTTAAAATCCATAAAAAAAATAAAAGTCGAAAAAATTATTTTAGATCCAGTAATGGTTGCCAAAGGAGGAGCTAAGCTAATAAATAAAAAAGCAATAAAAATTTTGAAAGAAAAATTGATAAAAAAAGTCTCTTTAATCACTCCCAATATTCCCGAGGCAGAATTATTAGCAAATCAAAAAATTAGTTCAAAAAAAGATATGATAGATGCGGGAAAAAAATTACTTAAAATTGGAGCAAAAAATGTTTTGATTAAAGGGGGCCATTTAAAATCAAAATTTACTTATGATATACTTATAGAAAAAAATAAGATTTTTGTTTTTAAAAATAAAAAAATAAAATCAAAACATACTCATGGTACAGGTTGTACATTATCTTCAGCTATTGCTACCTATTACTCATGTGGAAAATCGGTAAAGAAATCTTGTAAAAAAGCAATTAAATATGTAAACCAAGCAATAAAAAGCGCCCCAAAATATGGTAAAGGACATGGACCAATCAACCATCTTAATTCAATTAATATAAAGAATAAATTTTTATGAAAAATGTAGTAGTAGTTGGATCACAATGGGGAGATGAAGGCAAAGGAAAAATAGTGGATTGGTTATCTAGTGAGGCTGATGTTGTAGTAAGGTTCCAAGGTGGTCATAATGCGGGACATACTTTAGTAATAGATGGAAAAACTTATAAACTAAGATTGTTACCTTCAGGAATAGTTAGAAAAAATAAGATATCAATAATTGGTAATGGTGTTGTAGTTGATCCATGGGCATTAATTGATGAAATTGAAGAAATTAAAAAAGAAGGTATTGATATAAACGAGAAAAATTTATTTTTGTCTGAGGCTGCGACTTTAATTTTACCAATTCATAGGGAATTAGATTCGATCAGAGAAGATAGTGATAAAAATTTAAAAATAGGCACAACTAGAAGGGGGATAGGCCCCGCTTATGAAGATAAAGCTGGAAGGAGATCAATAAGAGTAATTGATTTGATATCTGAACAAAATTTAGATCTTAAGCTAACAACTATTCTTGAGCATCACAATTCTATAAGAAGAGGTATGGGCGTGAAAGAGTATAGTAAACAAAAACTTAAAGAAGACCTAATAAAAATTGCTCCAAAAATTTTGAAGTATAGCAAACCTATTTGGAAAAAAATTAATGAATTTAAAAAAAAAGATAAAAAAATACTCTTTGAAGGCGCACAAGGAATTTTGCTAGATGTAGATCATGGGACTTATCCTTTTGTAACATCATCCAATACGGTAGCATCTTCTGCAGCTACTGGCACGGGTTGTGGTATAAATACTATTAATTACATATTAGGAATTACAAAAGCTTACACAACAAGAGTTGGAGAAGGACCTTTTCCAACTGAACTTAAAAATGAAAATGGGGAAAAACTTGGAGTAAGAGGTAAAGAATTTGGTACAGTTACAAGTAGAAAAAGAAGATGTGGCTGGTTTGATGGTGTGCTTGTAAAACAAACAATAAAAACTTCAGGAATTAATGGAATCGCTTTGACTAAATTAGACGTTTTAGATGAATTTGAAGAGATAAATGTTTGTATTGCCTATAATTTAAATGGAGAAAAAATAGATTACTTACCAGCATCTTCTGAACAGCAATTTAAAGTTACGCCAATATATAAATCCTTTAAAGGTTGGAACTCTTCAACATGTGGGATTAAAAAATTTTCTGATCTACCAAAGAAAGCCCAAGAATATATAAAATTTATTGAGGATTTCGTTGAAGCAAAAGTATCCGCGATATCTACAAGTCCTGAAAGAAAAGATACAATCCTAATAGAAGATCCTTTTAACGTTTAATTAGCTGGTAATAAATTTTTAGATTTTGCAGAGTTTAGCATATGCTTTTGTAATTTTTCAAATGCTTTATTTTCAATTTGTCTAATTCTTTCTCTGCTTATTTTGAATTTTTTACTTAACTCTTCCAAAGTACTCGGATTATCATTTAGTCTTCGAGAATATAAAATTTCTTTTTCTCGGTCATTTAAAATTTTTATTGAGTCAGATAATAAATCTTTTCGTTGTTCCATCTCTTCCTGTTGAGCGATCTTTAATTCCTGATCCATACTTTGATCAATTACCCAATCTTGCCATTCATCACCATCCTCTCCAATCGGAGCATTTAAAGAGTGTTCTTTTCCAGCTAAACGTCTATTCATTGAAACAACTTCGTTCTCACTTACATCTAATCTTTCTGCAATATTTTTCACATCTTCATTCCGTAAGTCTCCTTCTGTGTCAGGAGCAATTTGACTTTTAATTTTCTTTAGATTAAAAAATAATTTTTTCTGAGCAGTTGTAGTACCAATTTTAACTAAACTCCAAGAACGTAGAATGTATTCTTGTATCGCAGCTTTGATCCACCACATCGCATAAGTTGCTAATCTAAATCCTTTATCCGGTTCAAATTTTTTAACTGCTTGCATTAATCCCACGTTACCTTCCGAGATCATCTCATTTAATGGCAATCCATAACCTTTATATCCCATTGCAATTTTAGCAACTAATCTTAGATGACTAGTAACTAGTTTTTCAGCAGATTTAACATTGCCTGTGTTTTTCCAATTTTTAGCCAACATATATTCTTCCTCTGCATCAAGCATAGGAAATTTTTTAATTTGAGCAAGATATGCTCCTAATCCACCTTCATTTGAAAGGATCGGTAAATTATATGTTTTTGTACTATTCATAATTATTTAAATATTTATTTAATAAACAATTTATTTTTTACAACACTTAATTATCTAGATTTTTCAAGCACATTGATTATTTTCTTTAAATCTTCTGGCAAATTCGACTCAAAAAAAAGTCTTTTTCCAGATTTAGGATGATTAAATCCTAGTATTTTAGCATGCAAAAATTGTCTATCTAATTTAATTAAATTATCATTTATTTCGTCACTAACGCTTTTTAATTTTTTATATTTTTTTTTATATTTTTTATCTCCAACTATTTGATTACCTTTGAAACTCATATGTACTCTAATTTGATGCGTCCTGCCCGTTTCAAGCTTACATTCAACTAAGCTAAGTGTTGGGACATTTTTACCTTCAAAAACTTTAATAGTTTTGTAATTAGTTATAGCCCTCCTTCCTTTTGTAAAACTAATATCCATAATTTGTCTATTTTTAGAACTTCTTGTAATTAGAGTCCTTATTATTCCAGATTGTGGTCTTAATTTGCCCCATACAAGTGCATTATAAACTCTATCAATAGAATGGTCACTGAATTGTTTTGAAATATTTTCATGACTTAAATTATTTTTAGCTATTACAACTAGTCCTGATGTATCTTTATCTATTCTATGAATTATTCCAGGTCTAAGTTTATCGCCAATACTTGATAATTTTATTTTATCATAGTTCATTAATGCATTAACAACTGTATTATTATAGTTGCCTGGACCTGGATGCATAGATATTCCTGCAGGTTTATTGATTATAATTAAATCGTCATCCTCATAAATAATTTCTAATTTAAAATTAAATGGTATTAATGAAACTTGTTTTGGCTCAGGTATTTCTAAAGAAATACTATCTCCTTTACTTATTTTTTTTGAGGGAACATTATTAATTTTTCCATTAATTTTAAGCTTTTTATCTAAAATCAAATTTTTGATTCTTGTCCGGCTAAGTTGGATACATTTATCAAAAATAAATATATCAATCCTTTTTTTATCTGAATTTTCCTCAACAATAAAATTAATGATATTTTTCATATATTATAATATTAATACATAATGCGCTCGTAGCTCAACTGGATAGAGCGCCAGATTTCGGCTCTGGAGGTTCAGGGTTCGACTCCTTGCGGGCGCACCATCATTCTCCTATATTTATTAATGTACCCTTTTTTCTGGCTTGATTGAAAGAGTAATAAAATAAGCTTATTGCAACTGTAAGATAAACAACGTTAAGAATAAATGCGAAATAAATATTTCTTGTATTTACTGTTTGATCAACAAGTATTCTTCTAGCCTCTTCAAAGACATAAACCAGAGGCATACTGTATGCAATTTTTTGAAAAACATTTGGTAAAATATCAACAGGGTAATATACACATCCAAAAGGAGCTATGAGAAACATTGTAGACCAAGCAATATTTTCAAAGGATGGTCCAAATCTTAGTAGACCCGCAGATACTAATATACCTAAAGTAATTCCAAATATATATAAACTTAAAAAAAGAAAAAATAAATTTATACCAAGATTAAGTATTGAAATTCCAAATAATGGTGAAGTTAGTAATATTGCAGGCACCAAACCAATTAAAGCTCTAATTAAAGCAGTACCAACAAGAGATGTAATTATCTCACTTATCCTCATTGGTGAAATAAATAAATTTGTAAAATTTCTACTCCATATTTCTTCTAAGAAAAGCATATTAAACCCAATGCTTGTTCTAAATAAAAAATCATAAAGAATTGCACATGTTAAAATTATTCCAACTGCATTATTATAATAGGTACTATATGTAGCAAAAAAATTAGAAATAAATCCCCATAAAGTTATTTGAATTGTAGGCCAATAGATTAAATCTAAAACTCTTGGAAATGATCTGGTAATTAAATAAAAATGTCTTAAGAAAAGACCATAAATTCTAATTAGATTCATTGTTGCCTCTTGATAGTTTAAGAAAAACTTCCTCTAAATTTTTACGTCCATGTTTATCAATCAGAAATTCTGGAGTACCCGCATCAACAATAATACCATTTTTCATCATTAGTACCGACTTGCATAATCTGCTAACTTCACTCATATTATGAGAAGCTAATAAAATCGAAATTTTATTTTCTTGTTTATAATTTTCTAAAAAACTTCTTACAAAGTCACCTATTTCAGGATCTAAAGATGCAGTTGGTTCATCAAGAAATAATACTTTTGGTTTATTAATTAATGCTTTAGCTAAACTTGCCCTATTTTTTTGACCTGACGAAAGTTCACCTGTAATTCTATTTAATAGGTCCTCAAGCCTTAACTTTTCAGTTAAGTACTCAATTCTATCTTGTAAATTTTGAATATTATATAATTTACCATAAACAATTAAATTTTGTTTTACTGTAAGTTTTTTTGGTAATTCTATATAAGGAGATATAAAATTAATTTTACTTAGAATCTCTATTCGATTCTTTTCAAAAAACATATTATCTATTTTTATTTCTCCAGATGTAGGCTTTAAAAGACCTAAAAGCATTCCGATTGTTGTAGTTTTTCCAGATCCATTAGGCCCTAATAGTCCCAAAATTTCATTCTCTTTAATACTAAAAGAGATGTTCTTAACCGCCTCTTTAGAGGAATAGTTTTTTTTTAAATTTTTAACATCGACTAAATTTGTCATTTGAAATTAGAAGCTCTTTTTAATCTATCATTAATTACTTCCCCAAATCCTACATTAGGAATTTTTTCAACAGCTATACTTTTATATTTTTTTTTTTTTATTAATCTTAAAGTTTTATATAAATTTTTTGCTGCTTCTTTTAAATTATTATTTTTAGATAAATAAAAATAGTTTGAACTAATTTTTTTTCTTTTTCTAATTAGAACATAAGCTTCATGTATATTTGGATTTTTGATATTTAGTCTCAATTTTATGTATGGTGAATAATGGGTTTTTTCTTGACCGGGAGATTTGACAACTGATTTTTTTTTATATGCAAGGTGTGAATTTAAATATTTTTTAATTTTTTCTTTTGGGATCCCTCCTAGTCTTAGAACTTGAGGTTTATTAATTAAGTTTATAATAGTTGACTCAACCCCAATTCTTGATTGACCACCATCAAGTATCAGTCTTATTTTTTTTCCAAATTCTTCTTTTACATCTTTTTTTGAAACAGGACTAATTTTTGTAGAAATATTTGCACTAGGCGCTGCCAAAGGGTAATTCAATCTTTTTAATAAATTTCTTGTTAAACGATGTTTTGGAAATCTTACTGCTAAAGTATTTTTTTTGTTTGTGACATTTTTGGAAATTAAACTATTTTTTTTTAGCTTTAAAATATATGAAATAGGACCAGGTGAATATTTCTTATATAATTTTAAAAAAAGATCATTTATCTCGCAATCTTTCTTTAATAATTCAAGATCAAAATAGTGAACTATGAGAGGGTTTTTTTTTGGTCTTTTTTTTAATTTATATATTTTTTCTGTAGCAACCGAGGAGTAAGCATTTGCTGCAAGGCCATATACAGTTTCTGTCGGTATAGCTATACATTGGTTTTTATCTAGATATTTTATTGCTTTTTTAATATTTGAAAGATTGTTTTTCATATAATAATACCAACTAATATATGAAAGATAAAAATTTACTAGTTGATATTGAAACTAAATCGTTGGAGGAGCTAAATAGTTTGGCGAATAAGATTATTGATAACTTAGAAAAAAAGAGTTTAGAAGACTTTATTGAAGATTATCAAGTATTAATAAAGTTAAATAACTTCATAGAAAAAAAATTTCACCAAGAAACAAGATTAATATCAAAAAAAACAAAAGATAGAATTGACGAAATTATTAATAATGGAAAAAAAACTAAAAAAACTATCCAAAAGAGTTAATTTTTATTTAAAAAGTTATTTATCAAAATTAAACTCTAAAGAACTAATTGCCCCAATGAAATACGGTTTATTTCCTGGTGGAAAAAAAAATAAGATCAAAAATTATTTTTGATGTAGGTAAAATTTTTAATGTTAAAAAAAATAATTTATTATTATTAGCAGCATCGGTCGAAGCTATTCATGCCTATTCTCTTATTCATGATGATCTACCTTGTATGGATGATGATAAATTGAGGAGAGGCAAAGCTTCAACTCATATAAAATTTGGAGAGTCGACAGCAATACTGGCAGGTAACTCTTTATTAACAACTGCATTTGAAATACTTAGTGATAAAAATTTTAAGGTTGAAGACAAAATTAAGTCTAGATTAATCAATTTTCTTTCAAGATGTTCAGGACAAACAGGCATAGCAGGTGGTCAATTTTTAGATTTAAGTTACGAAAAAAAAAAAAGTCTCACTTCAAAAAATTTTAAGTATGGAGCTTAAAAAAACAGGTAAATTATTTGAATTTTGTTGTGTAGCTCCATTATTGATTAAAAAAAATAAAAAAGATCTTAATAATTTTTCGCAAATAGGAAAAGACATAGGATTATTATTTCAAATAATTGATGATTTAATTGATTTTAAAGGAAAAACAAAACTTGCTGGAAAAAAAACAAAAAAAGATATTAAAAAAGGTAAAGCCACTATAATTAGTTTACTTGGATACGAAAATGCAGTTAAATATGCTATTAAGTTAAAACAAAATATTTTTATAAAATTAAATTCGCATAACTTAAAGGCAAATGATTTAAGAGAAACAATAAATTTTATCATGAAAAGAAAAAAATAAATGTCAGATTATAAGATTTTAGATAATATCGATTTTCCCTCTGATTTAAAAAAATTATCAAACTCAGATTTAAAAACTCTTTCAAAAGAGATTAGAGAAAAAATGATAGAAGCAGTATCTAAAACTGGAGGACATCTAGGAGCCGGCCTAGGAGTTGTTGAGCTAACTGTAGCTCTTCATTATATTTTTAACACTCCAAAAGATAAGATAATTTGGGATGTTGGCCACCAATCATATCCTCATAAAATATTAACCGGAAGAAAAGATAAAATAGAGACTTTAAGAACAGGAGGTGGACTATCTGGCTTTACTAAAAGAGATGAGAGTGAATATGATCCATTTGGAGCCGCTCATAGTTCAACATCTATTTCTGCAGCATTAGGGATTGCAACTGCAAATAAACTTTCAAATAAATCTGAAGATGTAATAGCTGTTATTGGAGACGGTGCTTTAAGTGCTGGAATGGCATACGAAGCGATGAATAATGCTGGAACTTCTAAAACTAAAATGATTGTTATTTTAAATGATAATGATATGTCTATAGCAAAACCAGTTGGAGCCTTAAGAACTTATTTAGCTAAAATATTATCTGGTAAAATTTATTTTAGTTTAAGAGAAACAATTAAATTAGTTATTTCATCATTTTCAAAACGATTTATGAAAAAAGCTGGAAAAGCGGAAGATTTTTTTAGATCTGCAGTTACTGGCGGTACTCTATTTAATTCTCTTGGCTTCTATTATGTTGGACCAATAGATGGTCATGACATGGATGTACTAACTTCTGTTTTAGAAAACGCGAAAAAGATGAAATATGATGGACCAATATTAATTCATATTAAAACTGAGAAAGGTAAAGGATATGAATTTGCTGAAAAATCCTCAGATAAATATCATGGAGTTGCAAAGTTTAACGTATTAACAGGCCAACAAGAAAAAGGTAAAAATTTAGCTCCTTCTTACACAAAAGTATTTGCCAAAACATTAATCAAACATGCTGAAAAAGATAGTAAAATTGTAGGAGTTACAGCAGCAATGCCAGGTGGTACTGGAATGGACCTCTTTGCTGAAAAGTTTCCTGATAGAATGTATGATGTTGGAATAGCAGAACAGCATGCGGTAACCTTTTCTGGCGGTTTAGCAACACAGGGATATAAACCTTTTGCAGCGATTTATTCAACTTTTTTACAAAGAGCCTATGATCAAGTAGTTCACGATATTGCAATACAATCACTCCCTGTAAGATTTGCAATAGATAGAGCTGGACTTGTGGGTGCAGACGGACCAACCCACGCTGGTTCATTTGATGTTACATATTTGTCAACTCTGCCAAATTTTATTGTTATGGCAGCCAGCGATGAATCTGAACTTATTAAAATGATCAATACGTCTGTTCAAATTAATGATAGACCATCTGCATTCAGATACCCTAGAGGAAATGGAATTGGAGTAGAATTACCTAAAGAGGATGAAAAATTAGTTATAGGCAAAGGAAGATTTATTAAAGAAGGTAAACAGGTAGCGTTAATAAATTTTGGAGCAAGACTAAACGAATGTTTAATTGCAGAAAAAAATTTGTCAAAAAAAGGAATTTTTCCCACTGTATTTGACGCACGGTTCGCAAAACCTTTGGATGAAAATTCATTGTGGCAAATTGCAACAAATCATGATGTAATAATTACCATAGAGGAAGGTTCCATAGGTGGTTTTGGATCTCATGTTAATCATTTTCTAAACGAAAAAAATTTATTAGATAAAGAAAGTAAATTTAGATCTATGGTTTTGCCAGATATATTTATTGATCATGATAAACCTGAAAAAATGTATAAAATTGCCGGATTAGACTCCTTATCTATAGAAAATAAAGTTATAGATACATTAAATTCAAAAATAATATTGAAGAAGACTAATTAACTTCCGCACTGAGCCTTATTCATAAGGTAGTGGTCTAATAATACACAATGCATCATTGCTTCTCCAATGGGTACTGCGCGAATACCAACACAAGGATCATGCCTGCCCTTAACTGAAATAAATGTGTTTTTACCTTTTTTATCTATAGTTTTTCTTTCTTTGAGAATAGATGAAGTAGGTTTTACGGCAAATGAAACAATTATATCCTGTCCAGTTGATATACCTCCTAAAATTCCACCCGCATTATTAGTTTTAAAAACTGTTTTTTTTCCTTTCTTAAAAATTTCGTCTGAATTTTCCTCACCAGTTAATTTTGCAGAACTCATTCCCGATCCAATGTTTACCCCTTTAACTGCATTAATACTCATCATTGCAGATGCAATATCCATGTCTAATTTTGAGTAAATGGGCGCTCCTAAACCAATTGGCACTCCTTTCGCTCTTACCTCAATAACTGCTCCGCAAGATGAGCCCGCTTTTCTAATTGCTAAAAGGTATTTTTCCCAAAGTTTTAAAATTTTTTTATCTGGACAAAAAAAAGAATTTTTACCTATAAACTCATCGTTCCAATTATTAGGATTAGCTCCCAACATCCCAATTTGAGTGACAGCTCCAATTACTTTATATTTTTTTCCAATCTTATTTTCTAAAACTTTTTTTGCAACTGCACCAGCAGCAACTCTAGCTGCAGTTTCCCTAGCTGATTGTCTTCCACCACCTCTATAATCTCTTATTCCATATTTCATAAAGTATGTATAGTCGGCATGACCTGGTCTGAATTTAGATTTAATTGTTTCGTAGTCTCTAGATTTTTGATCCTCATTGTTAATAATTAATGAAATTGGTGTACCCGTTGTTTTTCCCTCAAAGACACCAGACATAATTTGAACCAAGTCTTTTTCTTTTCTCTGAGTTACAAATTTACTTTGACCTGGTTTTCTTTTATTTAATTCTTTTTGGATATCTTCAGTTTTGATTTCTATATTTGGTGGACAACCATCTATAATACACCCAATAGCTGGCCCATGAGACTCGCCCCAGGTGGTAAATCTAAAAAACTTTCCAAAAGTATTAAATGACATTATATCTGTTATATAGTTTAATTTGTCAAAATTATGAATAAAAAAAATAATTTAGGTTTGGATGTTTGTTTTATGAATGAAGACGATCCTTATGCTCTTTTTAAAGTATGGATGTCTGAAGCAGAAAAAAATGAAATTAATGATCCAAATGCTGTTGCGCTAGCAACTGTAAACGAATCTAATCAGCCTGATGTTAGAATGGTTCTATTAAAAGAGTTTAGTAATAATGGTTTTATTTTTTTTACTAACTTAAATAGCAAAAAAGGAAAAGATTTAAAAAAAATACCAAAAGCATCTATGTGTTTTCATTGGAAGTCTTTATTAAGGCAAGTTAGAATTTCGGGAGAAATTTCATTAATAACCGATCAAGAGGCCGATCAATATTTTTATTCAAGACCTTACCTCAGTAAAATTGGTGCCTGGTCTTCTAATCAATCAAAGCCAATGGAAACAAGAGATTCTTTTTTAAATAAAGTTAATGAATATAAAAATAAGTTTTCAGATCAAAATAATGTACCAAGACCAAAACACTGGTCAGGATTTTTGCTATCTCCTAATAGAATAGAGTTTTGGAAAGATGTAGAAGGAAGGTTGCACCAAAGATTAGAATATTCCAAAGTTTCAAACTCTTGGAAAAAACAAATTTTATATCCTTAAAAATTTCGTTCTAGAGAAAATGTGGTTAAATTTCTTAGAATATCTTTTTCATTACTATTTTGAAAAATATTCAATGAATTTGATGCAAGATTTATATAATGCTCGGCTTTTTTATAACACTCATTAATTATATTTTTATTCTTCATTAATTCTAAAACTTTATTTAGATCATTCTCAGTTCTTTCATCTTTTAGGAATAAATCTTTGATGAGCTGTTTTTCGCTTTCATTTATTTTTTGGAATAATAAAATTATAGGTAAAGTAATTTTTCCCTCAAAAAAATCATTCCCAATATTTTTTCCAAAAAGTTTTAAATCAGAATTGTAGTCTAGAGTATCATCTGCAATCTGGAATGTTAATCCTAAGTTTTTACCATAAGACTCTAATGCATCTTTAAATTTATTTTCCATGTTGGTTATAATTGGACCAATTTTGGCTGCGGCTAAAAATAAAGCTGCAGTTTTATTTGAAATTATTTTTAAATATGTTTCTTCCAGCATATCAACATCGCCCTTGTGTTGTAATTGTAAAATTTCACCTTGAGATATTAGTGCAGATGTCGAGGAAAGAAGTTTTAATATTTCTAAATTACCATCTTCCACCATCATTTCAAAACAACGACTCAGCAAATAATCACCGACCAAAATAGATGATTGATTTCCCCAAATTTTATTTAGTGTTTTTTTCCCCCTTCTTATTTCTCCATTATCAATAACATCATCATGCATTAAGGTGGCGGAATGGATTAACTCAACACATGCTGCAAAATTTACATCTCTTGATCCTTTGTAGTAGCCACACAACTTTGATGCACTTAATGTTATCAAAGCTCTCAATTTCTTACCTCCAGTATCTAGATGATATGATGACATTTTTTTGACCAAATCTACATTGCTTTGGAGTTTTTCTTCAATTTTTTCATCAACCATAGCAAGCTTATCTTCTACCGACTTTTTCAATTCTAGGTAAGAATTGTTAATTTTTTTGTTTAATTTGATTACTGACCCCATGTGTTAAAGTTATTATATAATCAGATTTATTATACTTATCAATTGACGCACCAATTTCTTCAACTAAAAGTAAGCTTTATATTATTAATAAAATCTAATAAGCATGAATATGTTTTCTGTTTTCAAAAAAAAAAAAATAATCCCACACTTGAGATTGAGTGGAGTAATAGGCAATGCTGGTAAATTCAGACAAGGATTAGACTTTTCGGGACAAGAAGAAATAATTAAAAAAGCTTTCTCAATCAAAAAAAGCCCAGCTGTTGCGATAAGTGTTAACTCTCCTGGAGGCTCACCAGTTCAATCTCACCTTATTTATAATTTTATAAGGGAACAAGCAAAAGAAAATAAAAAAAAGGTAATAGTATTTGCAGAGGATGTTGCGGCCTCAGGAGGTTATCTTATTTCATGTGCAGGAGATGAAATATATGCAAATCAAAGCTCTATAATTGGATCAATTGGGGTAATATTTTCATCATTTGGATTTAAAGAATTAATTAAAAAAATTGGAGTAGAAAGAAGGGTTTATACAGCAGGCAGAAATAAAAGTACCCTAGACCCTTTTATGGAAGAGAAGCCAGAAGATATTGAAAGGTTGAAAAAAATACAATTAGAAATACATCAAGATTTTATAGATGTTGTTGAAAAAAGTAGAAAAAATAAATTAAATAAAAACTCTGGTATCGAATTATTTTCTGGAGAATTTTGGTCTGGAAAAAAAGCTAAAGAACTTGGGTTAATAGATGAAATTGGTAATATAAATCAAGTTTTGAGAGAAAAATTTGGTAAAGATGTTATAATAAGGAAATTTGAAAAACCTAAAAGTTGGATATCTAAAAAACTTTCATCTTCAGAAGAAAGCGTTGATAAAATTGCAAGCATTTTAGAAGAAAGAAGTATTTGGCAAAGATATGGTCTTTAAAAAAAAAAAATTAAAAAAAGGTTTTTTGTCATTTCAGGACGCAATTCTTAATTTGCAAAAATATTGGAGTAAACAAGGTTGTGTGATATTGCAGCCTTACGACCTTGAAGTTGGTGCTGGAACTTTTCATCCTGCCACTACTCTAAGATCTCTTGGTAAAAAACCTTGGAGAACTGCATATGTTCAGCCATCAAGAAGACCAACAGATGGAAGATACGGAGAAAATCCTAACAGACTGCAACACTACTATCAGTTTCAAGTCTTAATTAAACCCTCACCCGATAATATAAAAAAATTATTTCTTAATAGCCTCATATCATTAGGAATAAAACATGAGGAGCACGACATTAGATTTGTAGAAGATGACTGGGAAAGTCCTACATTAGGTGCGGCAGGATTAGGATGGGAAGTCTGGTGTGATGGAATGGAAATTACTCAATTTACATACTTTCAACAAATGGCAGGTATAGAATGCAATCCTGTTTCTGTAGAGATAACTTACGGTCTTGAAAGGCTATGTATGTTTATACAAAATAAAAAAAATGTATTTGAATTAAAATGGAATGATCATGGTATACATTATAAAGATGTATTTCATCAATCAGAAAAAGAATTCTCTGCTTATAATTTTGAGCATGCTAATACAGATAATTTACTTAAAATTTTTGACATGTTAGAAAATGAGGCAATATCGTTAAGTGAAAAAAAACTTTCTTTACCCGCATATGACCAGTGTTTAAAAGCTAGTCATGTATTTAATATATTGGATTCAAGGGGAGTTATAAGTGTTGCCCAAAGAGCTGAGTATATAGCTAGAATCCGAGAACTTACAAAAATGATTGGAAAAGTTTGGGTAGAGACACAAGTTTGATATGTCAGAATTTTTTTTAGAACTTTTTAGTGAGGAAGTTCCTCCAAAACTTCAAACTAATGCAAGGAAGGAATTATTTTTTGAACTTAATAATTTTTTTGAGGAATATAATTTAAAGAAAAAGGGTTCAACTATATCTTTTTCCACACCTAACAGAATTATAATAAGTTTTTCAAATATTTCAAAAGATGCTGTAAAAGAGTCTTTAGAAATTAAAGGACCTTCAGTAAATGCAAAATCAGAGGCATTGGAGGGATTTTTAAAATCTCATAAAATTAACAAGTCACAAATAAATTTAAAACCAACTGAAAAAGGGGAGTTCTATTTTTACAAAAAGCCTAAACAAAAGCTTAAAACATACGATTTGCTGAACAAAAACTTACCTATAATTTTAGATAAGATTAACTGGAATAAATCAATGAAATGGGGAAACAACCAAATGTTTTGGGGAAGACCTTTAAAATCTATTTTAGCAATATTTGATGGAAAAAAAGTTGACTTTGATTTTTATCATTTAAAAGCATCAAATTATACATTTGTCGACAAAGATTTTGAAGAAAAGACAAAAAATTTTCATAATTTTAAAACTTATAAGCATTATTTTAATTCAGTAAAAATTATTCTTGATCAAGAAAAAAGAAAACAATTCATTTTTAATGAGTTAAATAAAATATCTAAAAATAATAATTTATATATTAACCTCAAAGAAAATTTACTAGATGAAATTACGAATATTGTAGAAAAACCCAAGATCATTTTATGTCAATTTGATAAAAAATTTTTGAAGATACCAAAAGAAATTTTAATAATTACTATGCAAAATCATCAGAAATATATTCCAACATTCGATAAAAAACAAAACTTAACCAATTTTTTTTTAGTAGTTTCAGATACAAAAGATCTTAAAGGATATGTGAAATTAGGGAACGAGAGAGTAATAGAAGCAAGATTAAACGATGCAGATTTTTTTTGGAATAGAAACAAATCTCAAAATTTAATTAAACAACTAACAGATTTAAAAAAAATAAATTTTTTTAAAGGACTTGGATCATACTTTGATAAAACACAAAGAATAAAAAATTTGAGTTCCTTAATTTCTGATGAATTAATGATTAGTAAAGAAAAAATAGAAATTGCTGCTTCTATTTGTAAAGTCGATCTTAAATCAGATTTAGTTGGAGAATTTCCTGAATTACAAGGTGTGATGGGAGGTCATTTTGCGGAGGCGCAAGGTTTTGAAAAAGAAGTTTGTCAATCGATTTCTGAACATTACCTGCCTAGCGGTCTTGATAGTAGAGTTCCAAAAAATATGTATAGTATTACTCTGTCATTAAGTGATAAACTTGATACTTTAGTTGGTTTTTTTGGACTTAACTTAATACCAACCGGCTCAAGGGATCCGTATGCTTTAAGAAGATATACAATTGCTTTAGTTAGGCTGATTATCGAAAATAAAATTCAAATTAAATTGAGAAGTATAATTAATTATTCTTTAACCTTGTATAAAGAGCAAGGTTATGAGTTTGATATTACTAAAGTTCTAAAAGAAATAAATTACTTTATTTTAGAAAGATTAAAAAATTATTCTAAAGAAAAAGATATTAGATTAGATATTATTGAGAGTTCAATTTTATCTAATGATATTGATGAACTGTATAACGGTTACAGAAAAGCTGAAGTGTTAAATCGAAATATAAAAAAAGAACTTGGGAAGAGTGTAGTTGGAATTTATAAACGTTCATCAAGTATTTTAAATAGTGAAATAAATAAAAGTAAATTAGAATTGTCTAATTCCGTTGATATTGGCTTATTTAAAAATGATTTTGAAAAAAATCTTTTCAAAAAAATCCAAGAAATAAAGAAATATTTTTTAAATATTGATAAAAATGACAATTTTGAAGATAATTTAAAAGAATTGTTTAAATTTAAACACGATGTTGATATGTTTTTTGATAACGTCAAAGTTAATGATGAAAATCATTCAATTAAAAAAAACAGACTGGAACTTTTAAATTTGTTGTGTAAAAGCTTTGATAATTTTTTTAATTTTTCAAAAATTGAAGGCTAGATGAAAAAACATATATTTAATTTTAAATCTAAAGAAGCAAAAAAATTAACAAATCCAAAAAATATTTTAGGTGGAAAAGGTGCAAATCTTGCAGAAATGGGAAGATTGGGATTGCCAGTACCACCTGGTTTTACAATTTCTACAGAGGTATGCCATTTATTTTATAAAAATAAAAAAAAATTAAATACAAAATTGATAAAGCAAATAAATAATGAACTTATTTTAATTGAAAAAGAGGCAAAAAAAAAATTTGGTGATCTAAAAAATCCTTTATTAGTTTCAGTCAGATCTGGAGCAAGAGTCTCTATGCCAGGAATGATGGATACAATTTTAAATTTAGGTCTTAACGATCAAACTGTAATTGCACTTGCAAAAAAAACATCCAATATGAGATTTGCCAAGGATAGTTATAGAAGATTCATTCAAATGTATTCAAATGTAGTTTTAGGAGTAGAAAGTTATAATTTTGAAGAATTAATTGAAAATTATAAATTAACAAAAGGAGTACTTCTTGATACCGATCTCGACGAAACTGACTGGGATAATTTAATTAGAGATTTTAAAGATTTAGTTAGAGAAAAAACTAAAAAAGAATTCCCACAAGATGTTAAAAACCAATTAATAGGAGCAATATATGCAGTATTTCTGTCTTGGGAAAGTAATAGGGCAAAAATTTATAGAAAATTAAATAAAATTCCTTCTGACTGGGGAACGGCTGTTAATGTTCAATCAATGGTATTTGGAAATATGGGTAATGATTGCGCAACTGGAGTAGTATTCACAAGAAATCCTTCTGATGGTTCCAAAGATATTTATGGAGAGTATTTATTAAATGCTCAAGGTGAGGATGTGGTTGCCGGAACTAGGACTCCTCAACATATAACAAAAAAAGCAAGAATAAATTCTAATGAAAAACAATTATCAATGGAAGAAGTAATGCCTCTTGTTTATAAAAAATTAGAACAAATTTTATTTAAATTAGAAAAACATTATAAAGATATGCAAGATGTAGAATTTACAGTTGAAAATAAAGTTTTATGGATGTTGCAAACAAGATCTGGAAAAAGAACTGCGAAATCAGCAGTGAAGATTGCAGTGGACATGGTAAGAGAGAAATTAATTTCTAAAAGGGAAGCAGTTTTAAGACTAGATCCAAATTCACTTGACACTCTTTTGCATCCAACTCTAGACGAAAAAGAAAAGATACATGTGATTGCCAAAGGTTTGCCAGCCTCACCTGGGGCCGCAAGTGGTAAAGTTGTTTTTACATCAGATGAGGCAGAGAGATTAAATACAATGATGCAAAATACAATATTAGTAAGAGTTGAAACATCGCCAGAGGACATTCATGGTATGCATGCAGCAAAAGGAATACTCACAGCAAGAGGAGGAATGACAAGTCATGCTGCGGTTGTAGCAAGAGGAATGGGCCGCCCCTGCGTTTCAGGATCTAGCGAGATTGAAATAGATTATGAAAGCAAGTCTTTTAAAACAAAAAATCAAATTATTAAAGAAGGTGAATTAATTACTATTGATGGATCAACAGGTAGAATAATTGAAGGTGAGGTAAAAACAGTTAAACCTGAAATCTCAGGTGAATTTTCAAAGATTATGGGCTGGGCAGATATCTATAGAAAATTAAAAGTAAGATCAAATTCTGAGACACCAATTGACAGCAAAATTGCAAGAGACTTTGGCGCTGAAGGAATTGGACTATGTAGAACTGAACATATGTTTTTTGACGAAGAGAGAATTTTATCAGTAAGACAAATGATACTTTCAAAATCTAGGGAAGATAGAGCAAATGCATTAGATAAATTGTTGCCCTATCAGAGAAAGGATTTTTTTGAAATCTTTAAAATTATGCAAGGCTTACCAGTCACGGTTAGATTATTAGATCCTCCATTACATGAATTTTTACCAAAAAGCTCAAAAGAAATAGAGGAAGTGGCAGGATCTTTGAGTTTAACAAAAAATGAAATTGAGTCGAGAATTACAGAACTTCATGAACAGAATCCGATGTTAGGACACAGAGGTTGTAGGCTTGGGATTTCATTTCCAGAGATTTATGAAATGCAATGTCGAGCAATATTTGAGGCACTTATAGAATTGAAAAGAAAAAAAATAAAGTCTGCGTTTCCAGAAATAATGATTCCTTTAGTATCAACGGAAGCTGAAATAAAAATTATGAAAGATCTAGTAATAAGAACAGCAAGCAATGTTCAAAAGGATCATAATACAAAAATAGATTTTTTAGTTGGTACTATGATTGAGTTACCAAGAGCAGCAATAAAAGCTGATGATATTGCTAAACATGCAGAATTTTTTAGTTTTGGCACTAACGATTTAACCCAAACTACTTTTGGCATCAGTAGGGATGATAGTGGTAAATTTTTAAACGATTATATAGAAAATAAGATTTTTGATATCGATCCTTTTGTATCAATTGACGAAGGTGTGGGTGATTTGATTCAAATTGCATTTGAAAAAGGAAAAAAACAAAACAAGAATATTAAACTTGGTATCTGTGGAGAGCATGGAGGAGATCCAAAAAGCATATATTTGTGCTCAAAAATCGGTCTCAATTATGTTTCATGCTCACCATATAGAGTACCAATAGCAAGACTTGCTGCAGCTCAAGCTGAATTAAAAAAATAATTAAATTAACAAACTACTATCAAAAATTGGCGCACTATGTGTTATTGAACCGACAGATATTCTGTTAATGCCAGTTTTAGAAATCAAATTTATATTTTCTAAGCTTACATTTCCAGAATATTCGGTCTCATAATTATTCTTGCAGATCTTTAAACACTTTTTTAATAGTTTAAGATTCATATTATCAAATAATATTCTTTTAAATTTAAATTCTAAAATTTGTTTTAATTGTTCTAGATTTTCAACCTCAACAGTAATTATCTTTTTTGTTTTAATTGCTTTAATTAGCAAATTTTTCAAATTTTCGTCTGAACTTATATGATTTTCTTTAATTAAAATTTCATCACTTAAATTAAATCTATGATTGTAACCACCACCTTTTTTTACAGCATATTTTTCAAATAATCTTAGATTAGGTGAAGTTTTTCTTGTACAACAAATTTTAGTTTTTTTACCAACTTTTTTAACAAATTTATTTGTATAAGTTGAAATTCCTGAAGCATGATTAAGAAAATTTAGCGCAGTTCTTTCAGCAGTCAGAATTGTTTTAGCTTTAGCTTTAATTTCTGCGATCACTTTATTTTTTTTAATTCTTTTTCCATCTTTAATTTTTTTCTTAAAAATTGTCTCTTTACCTACAAGTTTAAAGGCAGTTTTGCAAAAATTTAAGCCAGAAATAATTCCATTTTGTTTTGCAATAATCTTTGCTTTAATTATTTTATTTTTTTTTGAGACCAGGTCAGTTGTTAAATCACCTTTAGGTGACAAGTCCTCTAATAGAGCCTTCTCAACTACAGAATTAATATATTTTTGATTTACTTTTTTCACTGATCTAACGACCAATTTTAACCATTCTCTCCACAGAATTTCTTGCTTTTTCAATAATAGCCCTATCCATGATTATTTCATTTGTCTCATTTTCTAAACAATCTAATATTTTTGGAAGAGTTATTTTTTTCATATGGGGACAAAGATTGCACGGTCTTATAAATTTAACATTTGGATTATCTACTTGAACATTATCACTCATTGAACATTCTGTTACCATCATGACTTTCTCAGGCTGATTATTTTTGACATATTTTATCATTCCACTTGTTGATCCTGTAAAGTCACTTGCATTAATAACATCAGGTGGACACTCAGGGTGAGCTATGATTTTTATACCAGGATTATTTTTTCTGATCTCATTAATCTCCTCATCAGTAAATTGCTCGTGAACTTCACATGTCCCTCTCCAAGAAATAATTTCCACATCAGTTTGAGAAGCAACATATTTAGCCAGATAATCATCAGGTAAAAAAATAACTTTACCAACTCCCAATGAATTAACTATTTTAATTGCATTAGCAGAAGTACAACAAACATCAGTTTCTGCTTTGACATCTGCAGATGTATTTACATATGAAACCACAGGTACCCCAGGATATGTTTGTTTTAATTTTCTTACATCTTCACCGGTTATTGAAGATGATAATGAACAACCGGCACTCATATCAGGTAATAAAACTTTTTTATTTGGGCTCATTAGTTTAGCTGTCTCAGCCATGAAATGAACTCCACACATGACAATAATTTCAGCTTTTGTTTTTGCCGCCTCAACAGCTAAAGCTAATGAGTCAGCAGAAAAATCTGATATTCCATGATAGATTTCCGGTGTTTGATAATTATGTGCTAAAATAATTGCATTCTTCTCTTTTTTGAGCTTATTTATTTTATAAATATATGGAGCATGACTTAACCACTCAATTTCTGGAACTGTATTTGAAATTTTTTTATAAATAGGATCAGTTACTTTTTTTATTTCCTCAGAAATTTCCATTTTCAATACTTACCAACTTGAAATAGAATTGTCATTCATTTAATCTGACGCATATACTGCGGTCATGCTGAAATTGGTAGACAGGCACGGTTGAGGGCCGTGTGGGTATAGCCCATGAGAGTTCAAGTCTCTCTGACCGCACCAAAAACTAAACATAAAGATTTTCTTTTTAAAATAGAGAAGTTATATATATTCATTATATTAACTTAAAATGAAATATAACTTATTAAACAAAAAATTTAATAGAGATAAAAATTTCTTATCAATAGAAAAGAATTTTAAACTTTTAAAAAGTCTTAAAAAGTTTCCAGTTTTTATGGGTGTAACAAATAAATCACCAAATACTGATAAAACCGAGGATATGAATTGGTATATTGATAAAAAATATGGACTAGTCCAGTTGAAACCTGTTTTGCCTTTAAGTCTTATATATCAAAGTACCCATACATCAGGTACTGTTGGAAAACTTTGGGATCTTCATCATCAAAAATTCGCAGAATTCATTAAAACTCAAAACATAAATAAAGTTTTTGAAATTGGCGGAGCAAAAGGAATTTTAGCAGAAAAATATTTTAATTTAAAAAAGAAAATTCCTTGGATAATAATTGAGCCAAACCCACATCCTGTGAAAAATTGTAGAGCTAAGTTTATTAAAGGATTCTACAATAATAAATTAGGAAAAAAATATAAGGACTATCATTTTATTCATTCTCATGTTTTTGAACATGTTTATGATCCAAACAGCTTTATGAAAATGCTGTCTTTACATGTAAAAAAAGACCATAAGTTAATTTTTTCTATTCCAAATATGAGACAAATGTTGATAAAAAAATATTCCAACTTTTTAAATTTTGAACACACTTATTATTTAAATGAAAAATTATGTGAATATTTACTAAAAAAATATGGGTTTAAAATATTGAAAAAAAAAATATTTTATGAAAGATCATAGTATATTTTATTCAACTATTAATACCAAAAAAATAAATAAAGTTAAAAATAAATTCAAAAATGAATATATTAAAAACAGTGAATTATTTAAAAATTACTTTAATTACTTTAAACAAATTTCAAGGAAACTTAATTTAAAAATTAATAAGTCAAATAAACCTGTATATTTATTCGGAGCCCATATATTTTCTCAATTTCTAATTAATTTTGGTCTTAATCAAAAAAAAATAATTTTTATTTTAGATAACGATAAAATTAAACAACATAAAAGGCTTTATGGGACCAATTTAATTGTAAAATCACCAGAGATTCTTAAAAAAATAAAAAAGCCCATGGTTATATTAAAAGCTGGAGTTTATAATTCTGAAATTAAAAAACAGCTTAAAGAAATAAATCATAGCGTTTCGATAATATAATTTACAAAGTTTAAATAAATATTTTAAATAAAATTATAGAATATATAATATGCTATGGGGGGCGTTCTGTTGCCAGGTGCCCCAAGCCCCGTAACTTAATTAACGTATTAATTAAGCTGCAAGTGCATAACTTTCGTTAGCATTTATAAAATTGCCCATTAAGGCGGAACAATACCTGACGAAAGAATAACTTTTAGACACCCGTCGATCCTAATTCACCCCCATAAGTTGAAAATGGTGGAGGTGGTGGGTACTGCCCCCACGTCCGTAATGGTTATTACGAAATTCGTTTATCGTCATAGTTGGAAAACCAACATTTATAATATAAAACCAATTTTGAGAGATTCAATAATTTATTCATGAAACTAACTGAAGAACAATCAAAAGAAATAAAAGAGCAACAATCACAAGAGAATATAACTAAAAGAGTCACTGTTCCTGAACTTGAAAAAGTGCTTTATGAAGCAATACCCATATTAGACCATGGTTTTATAAGAGTTGTTGACTACATGGGCGATGATACATCTATAGTTCAGGCAGCTAGAGTTTCATATGGAAAAGGAACTAAAAAAGTTTCTACTGATGCAGGATTAATAAAATATTTAATGAGACATTGGCATAGTACACCATTTGAAATGTGTGAGATAAAATATCATGTTAAACTTCCTATTTTTATTGCAAGACAATGGATAAGACACAGAACCGCAAATGTAAACGAGTATTCAGCAAGATATTCAATATTAGACAAAGAGTTTTACTTACCTGCTCCAGAACATTTAGCGGCACAATCTCAAAATAATAGGCAAGGAAGAGGAGATGTTATTGAAGGAGAACAAGCCAAAAAAGTTTTAGATCTTTTAAAAGGTGATGCAGAACAAACTTATAATAACTACGAAATGATGTTGAACGAAAGATATGATGGTACAGTAATTGATGAAAAGGCAATAGGTTTAGCTAGAGAATTAGCTAGAATGAATTTGACACTAAATACTTACACCCAATGGTATTGGAAAACTGATTTATTAAATTTAATGAATTTTTTAAGACTTCGAGCAGACCGCCATGCCCAATATGAAATAAGAGCATACGCTGACGCAATGTTAGATACTGTAAAAAAATGGGTCCCAATCAGTTATGAAGCTTTCATGGATTATAGAGTTGGTGGAACAGAAGTATCAGCTAAAGGAAAAAAAGTTATTAAAAAACTTCTAAAAGGTGAAATAATTACCGTTGATCAATCTGGACTTTCGAAGAGAGAATGGAACGAACTGATGGAAGCTTTTGATCTTAAAGATAAGTTGATTTAATTTTTTTAGCTAAACCTAAATAAATTTTTGATATTTCATGGTCTGGTTTACTTTCAACAATTGGTACTCCCATATCTCCTTGTTTTCCTACGTCTGGATTAATTGGAATTTCTCCTAAAAATTCTTTTTGAAATTCTTCAGCAGTTTTTTTTACTCCTCCCTCACCAAAGATAGGATATTTTTTTCCATCGTCTCCAGTAAAGTGACTCATATTATCAATTAAACCAATTATATTTACCTTGAGTTTATCAAACATTTTTATTCCTCTTTTAACATCTTGTAGGGCAATTTCTTGCGGTGTAGAGATAATTATTACTCCATCCATAATTATTTCTTGAGAAAAAGTTAACTGTGTATCTCCTGTCCCTGGAGGCATATCAACAATTATAAAATCCAAATCCCTCCATAGTACTTTTTGAGCAAATGTTTTAATGGCAGAAGTTACCATGGGGCCTCTCCAAATCATTGGTGTTTGCTCATCAGTTAGAAAACCAATTGACATACACTGAATGTCATATTTAAGAATTGGTTTTAAATTTTGACCGTCACTCTCAGGTTTGCCTTTGATTGAAAATAATTTCGGCAATGAGGGTCCATAAATATCTGCATCTAAGAGACCAACTTTGCATCCTATTTGTTTTAATGCTATTGCTAGATTCGTTGCAAAAGTCGATTTGCCAACCCCTCCTTTTGCACTTGAAATAGCAATAGTAAACTTTGTTCCCTTAATTGGGTTTTTTTGAAAGCGTTTTTGATGCAAATTTTCTTTCATTGTGTCAATTAGACCTTATTTTCAATTATTTTTAAAGTATCATTACCTTGTTTTTGACCACAAAGACATTATATACATTGTCTTATGAACGATTTCAAAAATCAAAGCCCATGGGGAACACCTCCCGGAGGAAACGGCAATGGAGATGGGGGTTTTAGAAGAGGACCAACACCACCTAATGTTGATGAAATTGTTAAAAATTTACAAAACAAAATTAACAGATTTTTTCCTGGAGGAAGCTCAGGAAATAAACCTATAATTCTCGCTCTTGTTCTAGTTGCAGTTTTGTGGGCCTTAAGTGGTTTATACAGAGTGCTTCCTGATGAACAAGGTGTAGTTTTAAGATTTGGAAAATTTATAAAAACAACTCAACCTGGATTAAACTATCACTTACCAATTCCAATAGAGAGTGTTTTAACGCCCAAAGTAACTAAAGTAAATAGAATGGATATAGGGTTTAGATCAGAAAGAGATACAGGTTTTACATCATCAAGTGTAGCTGATGTCCCAGAAGAAAGCTTAATGTTAACTGGTGATGAAAATATTGTTAACATAGATTTTTCTGTATTTTGGGTGATAAAAGATGCAGGTAAGTTTTTATTTAAAATTCAAGACCCAGAAGGAACAGTTAAAGCAGCTGCCGAAACAGCTATGAGAGAGGTAATTGCAAGATCAAATATTCAACCTATTCTAACTGAGGGTAGATCTCAAATAGAAATTGATACTCAAAAAATTATTCAGAATATTTTAGATGAATACAATTCAGGAATTCAAATTACACAAGTGCAAACTCAAAAAGCAGATCCACCAGATCAAGTTATTGATGCGTTTAGGGATGTGCAAGCAGCAAGGGCAGACATGGAAAGAGCCAAAAATGAAGCCGAAGCTTATGCAAATGATGTGATACCAAGAGCTAGAGGAGATGCGGCTGTAATCTTACAAGCTGCGGAAGCTTATAAAAAAGAAGTTGTAGCGAAAGCTGAGGGAGAAGCAAGTAGGTTTTTATCAATCTATAATGAATATAAAAATGCAAAAAGTGTAACACAAGAAAGAATGTATTTAGAGACCATGGAAAAAGTTTTAGCTGATATTGATAAAATAATAATTGATAAAAACTCTGGTTCAGGAGTAGTTCCTTACTTACCTCTTCCTGAGCTAAAAAAAAAGGTAACTAATTAATGAAAAAATTTATAATATCACTTGTTATTTTAATTGCAGTAACAATTTTCTTTTCAGTTTTTATTGTTAAAGAAGTAAACCAGGCGATAGTACTTCAGTTTGGTGATCCAAAAAAAATTATTATGAAACCAGGTATAAACTTTAAGATTCCGTTTATACAAAATGTAGTTTTTTTAGATAAGAGAATTTTAAATCTAGATACACCACCAGAAGAAGTAATTGCATCAGACCAAAAAAGATTAATCGTAGATGCGTTTGCGAGATTTCAAATAGTTGATCCTCTAAAATTCTATATATCAGTTGGTAATGAAAGAGTAGCAAGATCAAGACTATCTACAATCATAAATTCAAGAATAAGAAGTGTGCTTGGTACACAAAGATTGCAGACATTGTTATCAGCAGATAGAACAAATCAAATGAGTTTAATACAAGATGGGGTAAACAACGAAGCAGAAAACTTTGGTATTAAAATTGTAGATGTAAGAATTAAAAGAGCAGATCTTCCTCAAGCAAATAGTGAAGCAATTTATAAAAGAATGCAGACCGAAAGAGAGCGAGAAGCAAAAGAGTTTAGAGCAAAAGGGGCAGAGATGGCCGCTGAAATAACTGCTAATGCAGATAAAGAAGTAACAGTAATATTAGCAAATGCAGAAAAATCTTCTCAAATTTTAAAAGGAGAGGGTGATGGTAAAAGAAATAAAATTTTTGCAGATGCATTTGGAAAAGATCCAGAGTTTTTTGCATTCTACAGAGCAATGCAAGCATACGAGAAAGCATTAATAGGCGGTGAAACTTCATTAATACTCTCACCTGATAGTGAGTTCTTTAAATTTTTTGGAAATATTAAACAAAAACAAAATCAACAGTAATTAAAACATGAGAGAGCTTATTATAGCTTTAGGCTTGTTTTTATTTATTGAAGGTATTTTATATGCCATATTTCCATCAAAAATGAAAAATATGTTATCAAAATTAAACCAAATATCTGATAGACAACTAAGATCGGGTGGTTTGATTTTTGCAATTATAGGGTTTGTAATTATTTGGTATTTAAAAAGCAATGCTTAAAAAATATTCAATTTATATAATTTTATTGTTATTTTCATTTAGTACTAACGCTAAAGACTTTCCAGGTTCTTTTGCTAATTTAGCAGAAAAATTAATGCCATCAGTCGTAAATATATCTACCACTCAAGTTATAACCACAAGAACAAATCCTTTTCCTTTTGAATTTCCTCCAGGATCTCCTTTCGAAGATATGTTCAGAGATTTTGGTGAACCTCAACAAAGAAGAACCAGTGCGCTTGGATCAGGTTTCATTATTGAAGAAGAAGGTATAGTAATAACCAACAATCACGTAATTCAAGGGGCCGAGGATATTTTTGTAACTGTAAATGGTGAAAAAGAATATCAGGCAGAAATTGTGGGTGCTGATCCATTGTCAGATATAGCTGTTCTAAAAATAAAATCAGATGATAAATTTTCAACAGTTGAATTTGGAGATTCAGATACAGCAAGAGTTGGAGATTGGGTTATAGCTATAGGTAATCCATTTGGGTTAGGCGGTACTGTTACTTCTGGAATTATTTCAGCAAGAAATAGAAGTATTGGTCTTTCAAGGTATGAAGATTATATTCAAACTGACGCATCTATAAACTCTGGGAATTCCGGAGGACCTTTGTTTGATATGAATGGAGATGTCATTGGTATTAACACAGCAATTCTTGGTCAGTCAGGTTCAATAGGAATTGGTTTTTCTATTCCTTCAAACAGTGCAAAAAAAGTAATTAATCAATTAATTAAATTTGGAGAAACAAAAAGAGGTTGGCTTGGAGTTAGAATACAGACTGTAACAAAAGAGATTGCAGAAGTAGAAAATTTGGATGCGCCAAGAGGAGCTCTAGTTGCAAGTGTTGCAGACGGAAGTCCTTCAGATAAAGGAGGAATAAAATCAGGTGATATAATTTTAGAATTTAATGGTAAAAAAATTAATGAAATGAAAGAGTTGCCTAAAATAGTTGCGGAAACCGATGTAGGAACAACAGTTGATGTTAAAGTGTGGAGAAACAAAAGAGAGATAACCAAAAAAATTATACTTGGAAGATTAGAGACCTCTGAAGATTTTAAACCACAACTCAAAAAGGAGGAAAAACCAAAACAAACAAGAATCGAAGGTTTGAAAATAGATGTGAGAGCTATTACAGAAAAAGATATTATTGATAGAGAATTACCAAAATCAACATCTGGCGTTGTAATAACAAAAATTGATAATGACAGTCCAATTAATTATTTAAATGTTAGTAACATAATTATTGAAGCACAAAAAAGAAACATAAATACTCCTGGGGACTTAAATATTGTCGTTAATTCAGCAATGAGAAGTGCTGAAAAAAATATTATGATAGTAATTTATAACAACCAAAATCAAAAAAGATACATTGGTATAAAACTGGATTGAAATGGACCTTAAGTCCAAAATAATTTTAATTTCAGGACCTACCGCCTCGGGAAAATCAAGTTTTGCAGTTAAATTAGCAAAAAAAATTAATGGTGAAATCATTAATGCAGATAGTATGCAAGTTTACAAAGAATTAAAAATACTTACTGCACGGCCAAACTCAAAACAACAACAACAAATCAAACATCATCTTTATGGCTTTTTAAGTATGAAAAAAAAATTTTCAACGGGTCAATGGTTGAAACTTGCCTCTGAAAGAATCAAAGAAATACAAAAAAGAAATAAAATTCCGATATTAGTCGGTGGAACAGGTATGTATTTTAAATCTATAGAGGACGGACTTGTCAAAATTCCAAAAATTTCTGTTAAAAAAAGAAATACAATCATAAAACTTCAAAGAAAATTAGGACAAGCAAAGTTTTATAAAAAATTAATCAAAATTGATCACAAAATAAAAGAATTAATAAATCCAAATGACGTCCAAAGATCAATAAGAGCATACGAAGTTAAATGGTATACTGAAAAATCTGTATTTGATTGGTACAAAGATACAAGGCCACTTTTTGAAAAAAATAATTTTATTAAAATTTATATAGATTGTCCTAGAGACTTGCTTTTAAATAGAATTAAAAGTCGTGTTGAAAAAATGCTACCAGATGGCATTAAAGAAGTGAAAAGGTTAAAAGGGCTTAGAATTTCTCAAACCAATAGCTCTAACAAAATAATCGGAATTGCTGAAATTAAAAAACTTTTAGAGAAAAAGCTTGATATAGACCAAACATTAGAACTTATTATCATAAAAACTAGACAATACGCCAAAAGACAAGCTACATGGGCACGAGGTCAAATGAATAATTGGAAAACGGTGAGTGCTCTTGACACTAAATTATCTTTAAAAAAATTATTAAATTAATTACTAAACCTTGACCAATAAGCACAACTTCAGCTAGATTAGCCGGATGCCAAAATTATTTACAGGTGCAGAAATAGTGTTTAAGTCTCTAGAAGACCAAGGTGTTGAATTCATTTTTGGTTATCCTGGCGGCGCTGTTCTTCCTATATATGATGAATTAAAACATCATAAAAGTATTAAACATATTTTAGCTAGGCATGAGCAAGGTGCCGGACATGCCGCCGAAGGTTATGCCAGGTCATCAGGAAAGCCTGGTGTTGTATTAGTAACATCTGGTCCTGGTGCTACGAATGTTGTTACAGCTCTAACAGATGCATATATGGATTCAGTTCCTATAGTTTGTATTTCTGGACAAGTACCAACACATTTAATTGGAACTGATGCTTTTCAAGAATGTGATACAACCGGAATTACAAGGCCTTGTACAAAACATAATTGGTTAGTAAAAGATGTAAAAGATTTAGCAAAAACAATTCATAAAGCTTTTGAAGTTGCAACAACAGGAAGACCAGGTCCTGTGTTGGTTGATATTCCAAAAGATATCCAGTTTAATAAATTTTCCTATTTTAAAATAAAAAAACAAAAAAAATTAAATGGAAAATCACATAATCATTATTCACAAAAAGAAATTGATGAATTAATTAAATTGATAACTAAATCAAAAAAACCAATAATCTATTCAGGTGGTGGTGTTATTAATTCGGGCTCAGAGGCAAGTCAGTTATTAAGAGAACTAGTAGATGCAACTGGATTTCCAATTACTTCAACCCTACAAGGACTTGGGGCGTATCCAGGTGAAGATAATCAATTTTTAGGAATGCTAGGAATGCATGGAACTTATGAGGCTAATAATGCAATGCATGGATGTGATCTTATGATTAATATAGGAGCTAGATTTGATGACAGGATTACAGGTAAGATAGATGAATTTTCACCAAAGTCAAAAAAAGTCCATATTGATATTGATCCATCATCAATAAACAAAAATGTAAAAGTTGATTTAGCAATTGTAGGTGACGTTGCTTCAGTTTTGAAAAATACTATCAAAGTATTAAAAAAACAAAATCCTAATTTTTCTAAATCAAATAAATCTAATATTTCGAAGTGGTGGGAGCAAATTCAAAAATGGCGCTCTGTAAACTCTCTTGGATATATAAATAGCGAAGAAAGCATTAAACCTCAGTATGCTGTCCAAAGATTATATGAACTTACCAAAAATAAAGATACCTTTATTACAACTGAGGTTGGCCAACATCAAATGTGGGCAGCTCAACATTATAAATTTGATAAACCAAATAGATGGATGACATCGGGTGGACTAGGAACAATGGGCTATGGATTGCCTGCTGCAATTGGTGTTCAAATTGCAAATCCAAAAAAATTAGTAATCGATATTGCAGGAGAGGCTTCAGTTTTGATGACTATGCAGGAAATGTCCACCGCAGTTCAATATAGCCTTCCAATTAAAATATTTATATTAAATAACGAATACATGGGAATGGTTAGACAATGGCAAGAATTATTACATGACAAAAATTATTCTGAAAGTTATACTGCTGCTTTGCCTGATTTCGTTAAACTTGCTGAAGCATATGGCTGTGTTGGTATTAGAGCGAAAACTCCTGAAGAATTAGATGATAAAATAATTGAAATGATCAATACAGATAGACCAGTTATATTTGATTGTTTGGTTGATAAAGTTGAAAATTGTTTTCCTATGATACCATCTGGAAAACCACATAATCAGATGATTTTAGGTCCGAAAGACCAGGAGGAAAATAAAATAACAGGTAAGGGAAAATCTTTAGTTTAATGAGTAAAGCAAGATCAGCTTATAGTATTTCTAATAAGAAAGAAAAATTTGATACACATATAATTGTAGTTTGGGTAGACAACGAAGCAGGTGTATTAGCTAGGATAGCAGGATTATTTTCAGGAAGGGGATATAATATTGAGTCTTTGGCAGTAGCCGAAGTTGATAAAAAATTAAATATTTCAAGGATAACAATAGTGACAACTGGAACTCCTCAAGTTATTAATCAAATAAGACTTCAATTAAAAAAATTGGTACCAGTCCATAATGTTGCAGATTTTAAAAGAGAAGACAGGCAAGTAATTTTTAAAGAAATGGCTCTTTTAAAGATAGTTGGAAAAAATGGATCGAGAGAAAAAGCTTTAAAGGCTTGTAAAAAATTTAATCCTGTAATATTGGATAAAACAAACAAATCTTATGTAATTCAAATTACAGCTTTAAGAAGAGAAATTGATAAGATGATAGTAGATTTAAAAAAATTTGGTTTAGTGAGTGTTTCAAGAACTGGAGCAGTTGCAATGACAAGGGGATCAGAAATATTTAAGTAAAAAAAGGAGATTAAATGAAAATATTTTACGAGAAAGATACAAATACAAAGTTAATTAAAAATAAAAAAATAGCTATCTTTGGTTATGGAAGTCAAGGTCATGCTCATGCGCTAAACTTAAAAGACAGTGGAGTTGAGGAGGTAGCTGTTGCATTAAGAGATGGATCTTCAAGTAAGGCAAAGGCTGAATCAAAAGGACTTAAAGTTATGAATTTATCTGATGCTGCAGAATGGGCTGATGTAATTATGATCTTAACTCCTGATGAATTACAAGCTACAATTTATAAAAATCATATTGAACAAAGAGCAAGAGAAGGAACTTCAATTGCTTTTGCTCACGGTTTAAATATTCATTATGATTTAATTAAAGCGAGAAAAGACTTAGACGTATTCATGGTTGCGCCAAAAGGACCTGGTCATTTAGTAAGAAGTGAATTTGAAAAAGGTGGAGGCGTTCCATGTCTCTTTGCAGTACATCAAAATGGGTCAGGAAATGCTAGAGATATTGCAATGTCATATGCGTCAGCAATTGGAGGAGGAAGATCTGGCATAATTGAAACAACTTTTAAGGATGAAGTAGAAACAGATTTATTTGGGGAGCAAACTGTACTATGTGGAGGTTTAGTAGAATTAATAAAAAATGGATATGAAACTTTAGTAGAGGCAGGTTATGAACCCGAAATGGCATACTTTGAGACTGTTCATGAAGTAAAATTAATAGTTGATCTAATTTATGAAGGTGGCATTGCAAACATGAATTACTCAATATCTAATACTGCTGAGTATGGAGAATATATGTCAGGTCCTAGAATTGTAAATAAAGAAGAAACTAAAAAAAGAATGAAAGAAGTTTTAAACGATATTCAATCTGGTAAATTTACTAAACAGTGGATGGATGAATGTAAAAATGGTCAAAAAGAATTCTTAAAAACTAGAGCCAAGTTAGCTGAACACCCAGTTGAAAAGGTTGGAGCTGAATTAAGAGGTATGATGCCTTGGATTGGTAAGAAAAAACTAATCGATAGCGATAAGAAGTAAATTAAAGTTAAATTATACTTAAATATTTGCAATTTATTTTACAATCTCTCTTAGAGATTGTATTATGTGAGATATAAAAAATAAAAAATGAGCGATAAAAATAGAGTATTTATATTTGACACAACAATGCGTGATGGTGAGCAATCGCCTGGAGCATCGATGAGCTTAGAAGAAAAAATTCAAATAGCAAGAGTATTTGATGAACTTGGAATTGATATTATAGAAGCTGGTTTTCCAATAGCATCACCCGGTGATTTTGAAGCTGTAACTGAGGTAAGCAAAATCTTAAGAAATTCTATTCCAGCAGGATTAGCTAGACACTCAAAAAAAGATATTGATAGATGCCACGAAGCACTAAAACATGCTCCAAGATTTAGAATTCATACATTTATCTCTACTAGCCCACTTCATATGAAACATAAATTAAACAAAACTCCCGAGCAAGTTTATGATTCAATTAAAGAACATGTAACTTATGCTAGAAAATTTACAGATGACGTTGAATGGTCATGCGAAGATGGAACAAGAACCGATATGGATTATATGTGTAAAACTGTTGAATTAGCGATTAATTGTGGAGCCAAAACAATAAATATACCTGACACAGTTGGATATACAGTACCTTCGGAGTTTACTAAAATTATTGAAACATTATTAAACAAAGTGCCAAATATTGATAAAGCTATACTTTCTACCCATTGTCATAACGACTTAGGTTTAGCTGTAGCAAATTCTTTAGCAGGTGTTCAGGCGGGAGCAAGACAAATAGAATGCACAATTAATGGTATTGGAGAAAGAGCTGGGAACGCTGCACTTGAAGAAGTTGTAATGGCTATGAAAACACGACCAGATCTAATGCCATATGAAACTGGGATAAATACAAAATTATTAAGCAAAGCATCTAAAATTGTTTCAAACGCAACTGGATTTCCAGTTCAATATAATAAAGCAATAGTAGGAAAAAATGCGTTTGCCCATGAATCAGGAATTCACCAAGATGGAATGCTAAAAAATAGACAAACTTATGAAATCATGACACCAGAAAGTGTTGGAGTTAAACAAACATCATTAGTTATGGGGAAACATTCTGGAAGACATGCATTTAAAGATAAATTAACCAGCTTAGGTTATGTAGATGTTACAGATGATATTGTGGAGAATTCATTTGGTAAATTTAAAATTTTAGCTGATAAAAAAAAACATATTTATGATGAAGATATTATTGCTCTAGTAGACGATAGCTTAATTATCGATAATAAGATGAGCGCAATAAATTTAAAATCTTTGAAAGTATTTGCTGGAACAGGAGAACCGCAAAAAGCAGAAATGACATTAGATGTATTTGGAGAAATTAAAAAAGCATCTGAAACTGGAGATGGACCGGTTGATGCCATATTTAAATGTATTAAAAATTTATATCCACATGAAATTAAGCTGCAATTATATCAGGTGCATGCTGTGACAGAAGGTACAGATGCGCAGGCAACAGTAAGCGTCCGAATTGAGGAAAATGGTAAAACAACAGTTGGACAAGCGGCAGACACTGATACATTGGTTGCTTCAGCAAATGCATACATTAATGCTTTAAATAAAATGATAATAAAAAGAGATAAAACTGCTCCAGATAACCCTAGAGTTAATGCAGAGTATGATAATAAAGTGAGAGGTATATAAGATGGGAATGTTTGATAGGATAACAGGAATTTGGTCACAAGATATGGCGATTGACTTAGGAACAGCAAATACTCTTGTTGTCTTAAAAGAAAAAGGAGTAGTTCTAAATGAACCTTCTGTTGTGGCGGTTGCAGATAATAAAGGTAAAAAAACAGTTTTAGCAGTCGGAGATGAAGCAAAAACAATGTTAGGACGAACTCCTGGAAATATTCAAGCCATCAGACCTTTGAGAGACGGAGTAATTGCAGATTTTATCGTTACTGAGGAAATGATTAAACACTTTATAAAAAAAGTTCATAAAGGAAGTACTTTTGCAAATCCAAGAATATTGATTTGTGTGCCAACAGGCTCAACTCCAGTTGAAAGAAAAGCTATTCAAGATAGTGCACTTGCAGCAGGAGCAAGAAAAGTCCAACTAATTGAAGAACCAATAGCTGCAGCAATTGGTGCTGGCTTACCAATATCTGAAGCTACAGGATCTATGGTTATTGATATTGGGGGAGGAACAACAGAGATTGCAGTTATGTCATTAGGGGGAGTTGTATATTCAAGATCATTAAGAATCGCAGGTGATGCAATGGATGTTGCTTTACAAAATTATATGAGAGAAGAATATAATCTTTTAATAGGTGATAGTACTGCTGAAAAAATTAAAAAAGAAGTTGGTACAGCTATTCCAACAAATAATAATAAATATCCAGTAAAAGGAAGAGATATAAGATCTGGTACACCTAAAGAAATTAATGTTACAGAAGAAGATACAGCAGCGGCACTAAATCCTATTTTAAAAGAAATGATTGGTGGAATTAAAATGGCTTTAGAAAATACTCCACCAGAACTTTCAGCTGACTTAGTTGATATGGGATTAACTTTAACTGGAGGTGGCGCTCTTTTAAAAAATATTGATAGAAGATTTTCCAAAGAAACAGGTTTGCCCGTGCATATAGCCGAGGATCCATTGGCATGTGTTGCAATTGGAACCGGAAAAGCTCTAGATCAAGAGGAAACTTTTTCTTCGATGTTAACAGAGTATTAAGATAAATGGCATCAGGCAGAGATGACTTTATTATTGCCATTAGATCCGCCTTTCTTAAAAAAAGTAATAAGCAACAGTTCTCTCTACTTGCATTAATTTTTTTTTCAATTTTTTTAATTTTTTTATCTAATTTGAATTTTGTAGGAATTAAGTATATAAAGATAGGCGTAAATGAAGCTACATATAGACTTTCTGCGATTATAAGTTATCCAGAAAAAAAATTTATAGACTCAATAAATTTTTTAACAGAATATTTTAACGTCTATAAAGAAAATCAAAATCTCAAAGATGAGATTGATCAACTAAAAAGTGAAAAACTAAATAATATTTTTGTCGAAAATGAAAACAAAAGATTGAAAGAATTGGTTGGAGAAAGTTCAAGAATATTAGATGGTGTTATCTCAAGAGTTTTAATTGATAAAGACGGTAAATTTTTAAAATCAATAATTTTAAATAAAGGAAGCAAAGATGGAATAAAGAAAGGAATGGTAGTTTTAGAAAAAAATTATCTTGTAGGTCAAGTTATTGAGGTAAACTACACCACTTCTAGAGCAATATTAATTTCTGATTTAAATAGCAATATTCCTGTAGTTATAGAACCAGGAAGCTTTCAATCTATCCTAGGCGGCACAGGTAAAAGTTATGGTAAAATTAAGTATTCCAAAGATGAAATAGATTTTAATAACAACTCTATAGTATATACATCTGGATCAGGTGGGAATTTTAGAGCAGGTTTGCCAGTAGGAAAAATTAATAATCAAATTGATAAATTGGCAGTTGAATTTTTTTTCTGATTTGACCCAGTTATCATATGTAAAAATTCAATCAATAGAGGTATTGCAGGAATAATGGTCCAAAAAAAAATAAATTTAAAAAATAAATTGTTAAAGTATTTTCCATTAGTTTTATTATACTTTTCTGTATTAAATGAATTTGACATTGATGTTTCTAGTATTGGATTGTTTTCATTTAATCTTCCTTTTATTATAATTTTTTATTGGAGTTTGAAAGATCCAGACCAAATTGGTAATGGATTGATATTTTTTTCTGGAATATTGAACGATGTAACTTTGGGTTATCCTATTGGTGTAAGCTCATTTATTTATTTAACCATCATAGCATTTGCAGCATATCTTAGGAATATTACTTTAAGACCCAATATATATAAAGACTCATTAATTTTTTTAATTGCAATTATGTTTGCTAATTCTGTTAATGCATTAATTTTAAGTTATGTATTTTCAATTGAAATTAATTTTTTTGAAATAATTACAAATATAACTTTTACTTTTATCTTTTACTTTTTGTTTGCAAGAATTTTTAATTATTTAAAACCATTAGGGGTTTAGATGCTAGGAGATGGAATTGGATCAAATGTTAGAAAATCAAAATTAATAAATAGAAGAATGTTCTTAGCTTCTACGGCTAAAGCAGTAGTTTTTTTTGGTATTATTGGGAGACTATTTTATTTACAAGTAGAGCAAAATAAAAAATATTTAACTCTTTCTGACAAAAATAGAATAAGAGAAAACAAATTACCTCCAATTAGAGGTGAATTTAAAGATTATTTTGGAGAAACAATTGCTGGAAATTTAGATGTATATGAGCTTCACGTAATCCCAGAACAAGTTGAAGACTTTAGAGTATTGATTACCAGGGTTAAGCAAATATTAAAACTAACTGATAAGGAGGTTGATAAAATTAACAAAACTAAAAATAAACAAAAACCCTGGGAAACTATAATTATCTCAGATAATTTAACATGGGATGAATTTTCGAAAATAAATTATTATCTTTATGATTTACCTGGATTAAAACCAATAATTTCAGTGGGAAGAAATTATCCTTTCAATGAAAGCTATTCCCATGTTCTTGGGTACGTTGCTTATGCAAGTAAAGAGGACTTATCATCAAGTGAAATTATTAATGATAGGCATGTCCCAGGTTTAAGAGTTGGCAAGAATGGTTTAGAGAAAACTTTTGAAGACGAATTAATTGGAACTAATACTGTTCAAAGATTTGAAGTTAATGCATATGGCAAACGTATTAATCAACTTGAAATACAGAATGGCAATCAAGGCAACTCACTAAGAATTACTATTGATACTGAAATTCAAAATTATACAAACGAATTATTGATTGGTGAAGCGGGCTCAATTAGTGTAATGGATATTTATACAGGAGAAATAATTGCAATGAATTCGTCTCCTTCTTTTAATCCAAATGATTTTTTGTATGGTATAGGATCAAAAGAATGGAAGGATTTAAATTCAAATCCATTTAAACCATTAGTTAATAAGACAATTTCAGGACTTTACTCACCAGGATCAACTATTAAACCAATAGTAGCATTATCGGCTCTCGAGAACGATGTTATCAAGCCTAGCATGCAAGTAAATTGTACTGACAGTATAGATTTTTACGAACAAAAATTTCACTGCTGGAAAAAGAAAGGTCATGGATATATGACCTTAAAAAATGCAATCAAACAGTCATGTGATATTTACTTTTATGAAGTAGCAAGATTACTCGGCGTTGATAGACTAAATGAAACTGCTAGAAGATTCGGTCTTGGAAATATTGTTCTTCAAAATTTTTTTGAGAATGAAAAAAAAGGGGTGTTTCCATCTACTAAATGGAAAAAAGAGGCTATTGGACAAAATTGGTATCTAGGAGAAACATTAATCACTGGAATTGGACAAGGGTATATACAAAGTACCCCACTTCAATTAACCTTAATGACAGCACAATTAGCTAATGGTGGAAATAAAATTTATCCAACATTAATTCCAAGAAATAAAAAAGTTGATCAAATTAAAAAAGAAATGGAAGGAAATGAAGATTATGATCTACCAACCAATCATCCTTCCCTTGTAAGGAATAAAGAAAACGTAAAATTTGTATTAGACGCAATGTTTAAATCAACAAATGAGGTTTATGGAACTTCATATTCATCAAGAATTGAAGATCCAAAATATCAATTTGCAGGCAAAACTGGAACAGCTCAGGTTAAGAGAATTACAGAGGCTGAAAGAGAGTTAGACAGAAAGTTAGAACAAATACCATACAATGAGAGAGACCATGCCTGGTATATAGCATTTGGTCCATATAAAAATCCAAGATACGCAATGACAGTCCTTGTTGAACATGGAGGCTCAGGAAGTTCAGCTGCTGCCCCAATAGCAAAAAAATTATTTAGAAAAATAATTGATAGACATGAAGAGAGAGAAAAAGTCAGACAAATGGGAATAAAAATTTAATGAAAAACTATAGCACATTTGGAGAAGTATCTTTTTTCCAGAAAGTTAAATCAATAGATTTTTACCTTTTATTTTCAATAATTCTTTTAGGTTTAGTAAGTGTTACAGCAATGTACTCAACTGATATTAGTAGTGGAAACTTTTATCATAGTTTCAATCATGCTCTAAGGTTTGGAATATTTTTTGGTTTGATGATTTTTTTATCATTTATTAATATTAAATATTATTTTACTCTAAGTATAATTTTTTATTTCTTTGTTTTATTATTACTTATTGGAGCAACATTTTTTGGAACAACTGTACAAGGGTCTCAAAGGTGGATTAATTTATATTTTATAAATCTTCAGCCATCAGAATTAATGAAAATTGCTATTATAATTTTTTTAGCAAGATATTATCATAGAGTTCAACCTGATGCTGTAAATACTATTAAAAAATTCATTATTCCATTCATAATATTAATTGTACCAATCTTGCTAGTCTTAAGCCAACCTGATTTAGGTACTTCTGTATTAATTGCTCTAAGTGGAATTGCTGTTATTTGGTTAGCTGGAATAAATATTAAATATATTGTTTATGCTTTCCTAGGTTTAATTATATCATTTCCATTTGTTATCTCAGTGTTAAAACCTTATCAAAAATTAAGAATTTTAACTTTCATTAATCCTGATAGAGATCCTTTAGGAGCCGGTTATCAGATTATTCAATCTAAGATAGCTGTTGGCTCAGGTGGTTTAACTGGGAAAGGATACTTAAAAGGAACTCAAGGATACTTAGATTTTTTACCAGAAAAACATACTGATTTTATTTTCACTCTATTTTCTGAGGAATTTGGATTTGTGGGATCAGTTTTACTTTTAATTTTATATGCATTTATAATTTTCCGTATTTTGATTATTGGATCTAATTCAAGAAATTATTTTGGGAAATTTTTTTGTTATGGTTTCGCAATTTCTATATTTTTTTATATATCTGTGAATATGTTGATGGTTTTAGGAATGCTACCAATTGTAGGATCACCTCTTCCAATAATGTCATATGGTGGGTCCTCTATGCTATCTATGATGATAGCTCTTGGAATAGTTATGAGTACTAGGATATATTCAAGAGAAATAATTAATTAGACACAACTATAAATTACATTCAGATCACAGGATCAATTTGTCACGTGAAAGAAATATTTTTTTTTAATAGGTTGCGATATGCAGAGAAATGAAAGAATAGCAATAATAGGAGCCGGGATACAAGGTATATGTTCAGCACTCTATCTTCAAAAAAAAGGCTTTAATGTAACTTTGTTTGACAGGGATGAACCAGGCAATGCAGCATCCTATGGAAATGCCGGGCACTTTTCACCTTATGCATCTCTTCAGCTAAATAGAACTGATATTTTATCAGATGTTCCAGCGATGCTTTTAAGTAGTCGTGGCCCCTTAGCTTTAAAATGGAATTATGTACCTAAGATGATACCTTGGTTTACAAAATTTATATTTAATTCTTCTAAATCAAAAATGATGCATACAGCTAAATATATGCATCAAATATTAAATTTATCATTAGATGCTTTTGATGAGCTATTTCAAGAAATAGATTTAGATGGTTTAGTAGAAAATAATGGTATTATTTATGTGTGGGAAAAAAAAGGACTGAAAAGCAGAGATCTTGAAATTAATATTAGAAAAGAACTAGGAATTGACCAGCAAATCTTAACACCCAAAGAAATTCATGATCTTGAACCAAATATAAAGCCGTTTTATCACGGAGGAGTTTTTTATAAATATGCAAGACATGCAAGAAATCCAAAAAAAATTCTTATAAAACTGTTCGAAAACTTTTTAAACAAAGGTGGCAAATTCTTAAAGCTGAATATACAAGATTTAGATTTTGATGAAAAAAAAACCTGTTTTAAGATCAGAAGCGCAGCGATTTTTATTTGATAAACTAATAATAGCATGTGGCGCTTTTTCAAAAAGATTAACAGATCAATTACACGAAAAGATCCCTTTAGACACTGAAAGAGGATATCACGTGCATTTCAAAAATCATGAAAAACTTTTATCAAGACCAGTTGTATGGTCAGATAGAGGATTTGGCATTACCCCTATGGAACAAGGATTAAGAGTAGTAGGCACTGTTGAGTTTGGAGGTTTAAATAATCCTCTATCCAAATCTAGGATAAAAAATTTAATTACAAATGCTAAAGACATGATACATGGAATTCCACAAGATGAAGATCACGAGGATGAATGGTTAGGCTTTAGACCAACTTTACCTGATTTTTTGCCAGTAATTGGTCCCTCAAAAAATTATACTAATGTATATTATTCATTTGGTCATCATCATCTTGGCTGGACATTAGGAGCTATATCAGGCAAAATCATATCTAAAATGATTGCAGAAGAAAAAACCAATTTAGATTTAGAACCTTATAGATCAATAAGATTTTCTTAATTTGTGACAAATAAAAATAATTTAGCTTACATTTTATTAGTTTTAACTACTTTATTTTGGTCAGGTAATTTTATTGTAGGAAAAGCGGCTAGCACCTATGACATACCACCATTTTCTCTGAATTTTTACAGGTGGCTATTTGCAGGATTAATTTTACTACCTTTTACATTTAAAGAAATTTTGAAAAAAAAAAATTATATTTTTAATAATATTGGTTTTTTTATAATTCTTGGAATTACAAGTATAACTATTTTTAATTCTACTGTTTATTATTCTTTATATTATATGCAGGTTATTAGCGGTGTACTAATGATCTCAACAATTCCAGTATGGATTATGTTTATATCTTCTATGTTAGGAATTGAGAAAACAAACAAGTTCCAAGTTTTTGGAGTGATTTTGTCACTTTTAGGGGTTTTGTTTATAATAACAAAATCTGACCTGAACGTTATTAAAAACCTTGCTTTTAATAGAGGGGATTTAATAATGGCAATAGGAATGTTTGCATGGGCTCTCTATTCAGCTTTACTTAAAAAAAAAACATACGAAATTTCTCAGATTTCACTATTAGAGGTAGTTATTATTACTGGTTTAATTTTTCTAATACCAATTTATTTTTTAGAAATGAATTTTGGAAATCAGATTGTAATTGAAAAACCATTTATTCTAACTTTAACTTATGTGGTGTTATTTCCTGGTTTAGCATCCTTCTTTTTTTGGATAAAAGGTATTTCAATTATTGGTGCAAATAGAGCAGGTGTATTTTTACATCTTATGCCGGTATTTGGCTCAATAATGGCAATATTCCTTTTTGATGAAAAATTTATGTATTATCATTTATTAGGAGCAATATTTATTATTGGAGGTATAACCCTTTCAAATAAAAAAAATAAAAATGCTTAAAGTTGCAATTTTAGATGATTATCAAAATATTTCACAAGAATTTGTGGATCTCAAAAAATTATCTGGCAAATATGAAATAAAAGTTTTTAGTGACCCTTTTGCAGATGAAAATGATGCTATAGAACAATTAAAAGAATTTGAAGCATTATTAATAATGAGAGAAAGAACAAAGATAACTTTAAATTTAATAAGTAATCTAAAAAAATTAAAATACATTATTACAAGCGGCATGAGGAATAAAGCCATTGACTTAGATGCTGCAAAAAAGAGAAAAATTATAGTAAGTGGAACAGATATTAATATTAATCCAACTTGTGAATTAACCTGGGCTTTAATTCTAGGATTAGCTAGAAACTTAAAAACTGAAACAGAGAATATGTACCAAGGATATTGGCAAACTACAGTAGGTGTTGAATTAAAAGGTAAAGTATTGGGCTTAATTGGCTTAGGAAGAGTGGGGTCACAAGTTGCAAAAATTGCAAAAGCTTTTGGAATGCAAGTTATGGCATGGAGTGAGAATTTAGATTTAGATAAATGCACTGAATTCGAAGTTTTACCATCAACAAAAGAGGATTTAATTAGAAATTCAGATTTTATCTCAATCCATGTACAAGGTGGAGAAAGATATAAAGATTGTATTACTTTAAAAGAATTTGATGAGATGAAAAAAACTGCTTTTTTAATTAATACATCTAGAGGGCCGATAGTTAATGAGGATGATTTAATAATTGCACTATCAACAAACGTTATTGCTGGTGCTGGAATTGATGTCTATGAAAAAGAACCTCTACCTGAGGGACACAAATTAAGGTTTGTGCCAAATGCATTATTAGTTCCTCATATTGGTTATGTTACAGCAGAAAATTATTCAATTTTTTATACTCAGATGATTGAAAATCTAGAAGCTTGCGTTTCTGGAAAACCAATAAGAGTTATAGAAAATTAATGGAGCTACCAATAGTCAATCATCCTGACTATGTCGCAAAAATCAATGACGACAATAAATTTCCTATTAAAAAGTTTGGAGAATTAGCTAATTATCTAAAAGAAATAAAAATTGTAAAAGATTTTATTATTCCTAAACCATGTTCTTTTGAGACATTAAATGAGGCTCATTCTAAAGATTATATATTAAAGATAAAAGAAAAATCTTTAGATCTATTAAGTCAAAAAAAAATTGGGTTTCCTTTAAATGATAGCGTGGTTCGAAGATCTTATGTTGCAACTGGAGGCACTGTTCTTGCAAGTAAGCTTGCAATCAATCATGGATTAGCATGCAATACTGCAGGAGGGAGTCATCATGCCACTTTTAATGAAGGTGCAGGGTTTTGTGTTTTTAATGACGTTGCAGTTGCTACTAGATATTTACAAAAAAAAGGATACGCAAGAAGAATACTCATTGTAGATCTTGATGTTCATCAAGGAAATGGAACTGCAGATATTTTTAAGGATGATAGTTCTGTATTTACTTTTAGTATGCATTGTAAATCAAATTATCCTGCAAAAAAGACGAAGAGCAATTTAGATGTAGAATTGGATGACAACCTTGAAGATAAAGAATATTTAGAAATTTTGAAGAAATACATAATGTATTTAAATGAAGAAAGTTTTGATTTTGTATTTTATATAGCGGGAGTAGATATTCATCATAATGATAGATTAGGTAAATTAAAAATTTCAGACCAGGGTATTAAAAAGAGAGACCAAATTGTTATAGGTAATTTTTATCAAAAGAGAATACCATTATGTGGAGTTTTGGGAGGCGGATACAATAAAGATTTCAATAAACTAGTTGAGTTACATTCAATGTTGCATAAATCATGTGCTGAAATAATATAATTACATGACTAAAAAAAATCTAAATTTAACTTCAGAGCAAAAATTAGTTTTATTTGAAGAAGGAACAGAAGCTCCTGGATCTAGTGAGTTAAATAATGAAAAAAGAGAAGGCGCATATCACTGTGTAAATTGTGGAGTAAAATTATTCGATTCAAACACCAAGTATGAAAGTGGATCAGGCTGGCCATCTTTTTTTCAATCTCTACCCGATGTGTTTGAAACAAAAACAGATTATTTATTAGGTTACGCAAGAACAGAATATCATTGTAAAAATTGTGGTGGCCATCATGGTCATATATTTGAAGATGGACCAAAGCCTACAGGAACAAGATATTGCAATAATGGAGTGTGTTTAGTTTTTAAACCAAAGGATTAATTATTTAAGAAGATTATTTAATTCGCCGTTCTTTTCTAATTCTCTCAACTCAACATAACCACCCACATGATGATCATCAAAAAATATTTGAGGAATAGTTCTCATTCCATTTGCTTTTTTAATCATTTCATCTCTTAAACCTGCTTCTTTTGAGATATCAATTTCTTTAAAAGAAAGATTATTTCTTTGCAATAATCTCTTTGCCGCTTCACAGAAATTACATAATGGACCAGAATATACAGTAATTGTTTTCATACTTCTTATATAATTATTAAAACTTTTTTTTCCACTATATTTTTATTTTATTAATGTTATTTAAATTTTATGAAATTAATAAATTATTTAATTATTTTTAGTGTTTTAGTTATTAATGTTGCATTTAGTAAAGAAAAACCACCATTTAAAAATATTTTATTACTTGATAAGCCAAAAGTTTATAAAGAAATAATTTTTCAAGACAGAGATGGCAATCAACTTGATTTAAATCAAATTAATGCAAATGAAATATATATTTTAAATTTTTGGGCAACTTGGTGTGCTCCATGTAAAGATGAAATGCCGTCTTTAGATAAATTGCAAGCTAAGGAAGGAATTTTTGTCTATCCAATTAATATGGAAGAAAAAAATCTTAATAACACTGATAAATTCTACGAGGATTTAAATATTAAAAATTTAAATACTTATTTTGATGAAGGGCTTAAATTAGTTAAGGTATTTGGATTAAGAGGTGTTCCTACAACTATTATTTTAAATAAAAATAAGGAAATGATTGCAAGAATTTCAGGTAGTATAGATTTTGAAGATGAAAAATTTATATCTTGGTTAAACTCGATTAGATAAAATCATTTTTACTAATTTTTTTTCGCAAATTCTTTCGCTCCAATACAAATTTTTTTCGATGTTTTATACTTTTTCTTTTTGCTCTTTCTCTCCAAAGCCTGAACGAAGAAGGTTTAAGAGACCTTCGCATTATTTTAATAACATCAGATTCTGACTTTCCGGTTTTTTTTTTAATTTCTTCAAAAGTGACCCGATCAGCCCAAGCCGCCCAAATCACCCAATCCGGACTCTTAAGATTTGGCTCTGGATTTTTTGACGCGGGTCTCTGGGGCCTTAGATTTTTTCATAAAAATTAAATAAATCTTAAAAAAATCTATAATGCAAATTTTATTGGACTGTGTTATACTGAATTCAAGATAGTCCTACTAAGCCATTTTTAGCTCCCGGTTAATTAGGACTATCTCTGAAAAATGCTTCCCCTAGATTTTATACTTTTTTTACAAATCATAATTTTCCTATTCATTACTCCTGGCACACCTCGAATAGTTATAATTTCTTACTCGATGAATTATGGAGTGAAAAATTGTATTTGGACAGCTTTAGGAGATGTGACCGCAAATTTTATTCAAGCAACTTTAGTTATTTTTGTTATTGGCTCTTTTTTTTCTGACAATTCATTATTTCTTAATACATTTAAGTGGATTGGAATAATTTATATATGTTATTTAGCTTATGATATTTATAAAAGTAGACCAAAAGATATAAATTCAAAAAATATTTCATCAAAAAGTTTTTTTTCTTTCTTCAAAGATGGTTTTTTAGTTGCAGGAACAAGCCCTAAAGCATGGATGTTTTTTCCATTTATTTTTCCACAGTTCATTGATTTTTCTGAAAATTATATTGTTCAATTCATAATTTTAATTTCAACTTACATGCTTTTAGATTTTATTTCTCTCGTTGGTTATGCTGTTCTTGCAAATAAGTTAATCACTTGGTTAAAAGCAAATCCAAGAGTAATTAATTCAATTTCAGCGTGTGTATTAATTGTAATTGCAATAATCATTGCTGTAACTCAACAATATTAACCCGAATAAACATTTGGCATACTTGAAAAAAAAATAATTTTTATATTTAATATTAATATTAATAAATTTATTAAGAGGAGAAGGAGAAAAATGAAAATAAAAAATATTTTAATAACATTTTTTTCTGCATTAACAATTTTATTTTCAACTTCTGTTATTTCATTAGCAAAAGTTGTAGGTGATAAAATTGTACTAGGTGCCGCAATTTCTTTAACGGGAAAATATTCATCTAATGGTGTTCATACTCAAAACGGTTACAACATGGCTGTTGACAGAATAAACAGTATGGGTGGTGTAAAAGTTGGAGGAAAGACTTACAAATTTGACATTATTTATTACGATGATGAGTCAAATCCAAAAAGAGCTGCGCAACTTGCAGAAAGATTAATTTCACAAGATGGTGTTGAGTTTATGCTTGGGCCATATAGTTCAGGTTTAACGAAAGCAATAGCGCCTGTAACTGAAAAATATGGTGTTCCGATGGTGGAAGCAAATGGTGCTTCTAGATCTTTATTTACTAAGGGTTACAAATACCTATTTGCAGTACTAGCTCCAGCAAATTTATATCTTGATGTAGCAATTGAAACTGCTGTTGAATTAAATGGTGGAAAAGGTGTTAAAATTGCACAAGCTTTTGAACAAGATGCATTTTCACAAGACGTTAGGTTGGGTATTTTAGATGCAGCTGAAAGAACTGGTTCTGAAATTATAATTGATGATAAATTACCAAAAGAACTTAATGACATGGCTGCAACTTTAGTCAAAGTTAAACAAATGAAACCAGATGTCCTTGTTGTTTCAGGTCATACAAAAGGTGCATTGACTGCTATTAGGCAAATAGCAGAAATGAAAGTAGATGTTCCAATGTTGGCAATGACGCATTGTGATGCTGCTAAATTATCAAAACAACATGGTAAGAATTCACAATATGCACTTTGTGCATCTCAATGGCATAAAACTTTAACTTATAAAGATGATTTCTTTAAAGATGGTATGAAATATGCTGCAGATTTTGAAAAGGAATTTGGCTATGATCCACCATATCAATCAGCTGAGTCTTCAGCTGCATTGTTAGTATTTAAAGATGCATTTGAAAGAGCAAATTCTTTTGATCAAAAGAAAGTTAGAGATGCTCTTGCCGCAACTAACATGCAAACATTCTATGGAAATATTAAGTTCGCTGAAGGTGGTCAAAACGTTGATAAGCCTATGGTGCTTTTCCAGGTTATGTGTGATAGCGCAGGTAAATGTGAAAACAAAGTTGTCGCTCCTTTAAAATGGGCTTCAGCAGAGTTAATTCATCCAATACCTAAGTGGTCTGAAAGATAATAGCTGATATATAAATACCCCCTAAATCTTAGGGGGTATTTTTTTTTAGATCAAATTATGGACTTCATGGTTTTCCAGTATCCGATGATAACTATCCAAGCTTGCTTGGATGGAATACTTTTGGGTGTTTTATTTGCATTGATTGCTTACGGTATGGCGTTGCAATGGGGAGTTATGAATATCATAAATATCGCACAAGGCGACTTAGTTATTCTTGGAGGATATATAGCTTATTTCATGTATCTTTATGGCATTCATCCAGCATGGGGAGTAATTATTTCGCCGATAATAATGTATTTCGTTGGTATCGGAATTTATAAATTAGTTATTAACAAAGTTGTAGACAGAGATTTATTTATTTCGATACTCGCAACATTCGGAATAAGCATTTTATTTATGCAATTAATGAATTTTGCATTTGGTGCTGATGTCGTTTTGGCCAACTCAGGTTATGGAACGACGTTTTTATTTGATAATAACGTTGTTTTGCCAAACTCAAAAATATTTTCTGCTACCGTTAGTATATTGTTTGCAATTTGTTTGGTGATTTATATGAAAAAATCTAAGTTGGGTCGTGCGATAAGAGCAACAGCTCAAAACTCAAGAGCAGCAAAGATATTAGGTGTAGATACAGAAAAGGTATATGCTGCAACATTTGGTATAAATGCAGCATTATGTGGCGTTGCGGGAGCTCTAATATCAATTACTTTTACAATTCATCCATACATGGGATTACCTTATACGATTAGATCTTTTATGATTGTGATTGTTGCTGGATTAGGAAATTTACCAGGTGTAGCATTATCTGGAATGGGTTTAGGTGTTTTTGAAGAATTTGCAGATTATATTTTAGGTACAGAATTTAGAATTGGCTCAGTATTTTTATTATTAGTTTTAATCCTTGTTTATAGAAGATTTAAGTTGTCAAGAAAAAGAGAGTATTTAAAATAATGAACAAAAATATTTTATTATATATCGGTATATTAGTTTTTGGACTAGCTGCACCTTTTGTTTTTCCCGCATTTAAAGTTCAACTATCCATTTTGTGCGTATTAATTGTCTTGGCTACCACTTGGAATATTCAAGGTGGTGAGATGGGATATAATACTTTTGGAAATATCTTATTTTATGGTTTAGGCATGTATCTTTGTGCTTCAGTTCAAGTTGGCATGTTTTTTCCACTGGCAGAATGGACAGAAAGTGGTGGAGAAAAAACTTTTGTACATACTCCTTCACAATTTTTCCAAGGAATGGCTGCTGGACTTGTAGTAGCTGCGGTAGTTCCAACAATTGTTGCGGGCTTAATTGGTTACGCCATTTTAGGATTGAGAGGTCATTATTTCGCAATTTGTACTCTAGGTTTAGGAGTTGCGGCAGGCGAAATATCAGGAGGAATAGAAATAATAGGTGCTGGACAAGGATTTACTACACCACCTTTTCCTAATGTTGGTGGATTAGAGGCGAGAGGGGAATTCTTTTATTTTTTAAGTTTTGCTGTACTTGTGCTTACTTTTATTACAGTCAGAGCGATTTATTCTACAAGATTTAAACTAATTCTTAACGCTATTAGAGACAATGAGGATAAAGCAGAGGCCATGGGTATAGAAACAATGAAATATAAAATAATTGGCTGGATGGTGTCAGCTTTTTTTTGTGGTTTAGCTGGAGGAATCATGGGAGGACTGGTTGGATATATTGATTCAACAGACGTAGCATTTGATGGAAGAGAGATGGGTGTATTTATGGTCTTAATGGCAATTTTAGGAGGAAAAGGAACTTTGTGGGGACCAATAATTGGTGCAACTTTATTTCATATTTTTAAAGAGGGTTTTTGGACATTCTTCTTAGGCTGGCAGTATGTTGCTCTTGGAGTTCTTATAGTTGTTATCGTGATTTATTTTCCAGAAGGAATAATGGGATGGTTAAGGGAAAAATATCCTGAAAGATTTGGAGAAGTAATCGATGAAGCAGATCGAAAGGCACAGGTAGAATTAAAATGAGTATTTTAGAAGTAAAAAATGTAAGTAAATCTTTTGGAGGAGTAAAAGCAAATGTAGATATTTCAATGTCTGTTGAAAAAGGAAAAATCTTTGGATTAATAGGTCCAAATGGATCTGGCAAAACAACTTTATTTAATTCAATTGTTGGAACCTACCCTATTGATAAAGGTTCTATAAAATTTAATGGGCAAGAAGTATCTGAATTACCTGTTCCAGTAATAGCCAAACTTGGATTGCTAAGAACTTTTCAGCAAACAAGAATTTATGGGAAATTAAATTGTGTAGATAATATGCTTATAAGCCACAAAGGAAGTGATGAAAATATATTTAAAATTTTTTCTAAAATACCAAAAGAATTGACTGAAAAATCTGAAAACTTACTTAATTTTGTTGGCTTATATCAGAAAAGAAAATTAAGAGCTGGAGATTTATCTTTTGGACAACAAAAACTCTTAGAACTTGCTATGGCATTAATGAACGAGCCTGAGATGCTTTTATTAGATGAGCCAACTGCTGGAATAAATCCTACGTTGATTAATGGAATTATTGACAGACTGATTAAAGTTAATCAGGATTTTGGAATTACTCTTTTGGTAATAGAGCACAATATGAGAGTAATAATGCAATTAGCTGAAAATATATTTTGTTTAGCACACGGTAAAATGTTAGCTAACGGCTCTCCTAATGAAATTAAAAATAATAAGCGTGTAATAGATGCTTATTTAGGAGCTCAATAATGTCCAATCAATATGAAGTTCTTGGGACAGCACCGAAAGCAGATGATCTTAAAAAATTATCACCCAACGATATACATTTAACAATAAAAAATTTATGTGCTGGTTACGGTAAAATGGAAATTTTACATAATCTGGATTTATTTGTTAGTAGAGCCCAATCCTTATGTTTAATTGGTCCAAATGGAGCTGGAAAATCAACAATACTTCACTCAATTTATGGATTTACTAATATTTTTTCAGGTCAAATTCAAATTGATGGAAGAGAGATAACAAAATTGACTCCTGCTGAAAAATTAAAATCAGAAGGTATTGCATATATTTTACAAGATAATTCAGTATTTCCGGATATGACAGTTGAAGAAAATTTGCTAATGGGAGGCTTTATTAAAGACAAAACTCAAGAATCTTTTGAGGAAGCTGAAAAAGTCTTGCAAAAATATGAAAGACTAAAAAATAGAAGAAATCAACCTGCAAAAGTTTTATCTGGTGGAGAAAGACGTTTATTAGAAATATCTAGAGCTTTAGTAATGAAACCGTCAGTGCTATTAGTTGATGAGCCATCAATTGGTTTAGAACCAAAGTATATTGATATGGTTTTTGAAATTCTAAGGGATCTTCAAGAGAATGAAAAAAAAACAATTATTCTAGTAGAACAAAACGCCAAAAAAGGATTGGAGTTTGCTGATATCGGTTATGTTCTTGTTTCAGGACAGACTGCAATTGCAGGTTCAGGAAATGAGTTGCTACAAAATCCAGATGTAGGGAGATTATTTCTTGGTGGTTAATGATCAATTTCAAAATATTTCTTAAAGGTTTATTTTCAATCAAAAGCTTTGATAGCCCCGCTATAGCCTTAGGGGCAAGTTTCATTGCTATTGGAGCTCTATTAAAAAATATTGGTTTTACGATACAGGAAAGTATCTTTTCGAGTTTTTTAATTTATGCTCTGCCTGGCTCTTTAGTTTTAGCGGAGTCAATGATTATAAGTGCATCACTATTAAATATTTTTTTAGCAGTATGGCTTGTCAATGCAAGATTATATCCAATGACAGTATCTTTAATGACACTTGTAATTTCAAAAAATCAACCGCGATGGAAATATTACTTATCTTGTCATTTTGTAGCTGTTTCATCTTGGTTGATTATGAGGAGTAATTATAAAAAAATTGAAAAGAAATATAGAATTGACTTTTGGATTGGTATTGGTACAGCGACTTGGTTGATCGCTATTTTTTCAACAATTATTGGATTTTTTTCTGCAGAATATTTGAATAAAGATATGATGATAGGTTTAGCAATTGTAAATCCCATATACTTTTTATGTGCAATGATTGGTGTAATGAAATCAAAAAGTGTTTCATTTGCTATTATTCTAGGAGCTGTTTTAGGACCGACATTTTATTATATTTCTCCTGAGTGGTGTATTCTGATTGGTGGAATTATTGCAGGGACAATTGCATTTTTTATAGGGGAAAGAAATGTCACTTGAAATAGTTTTAGCTATTATAGTTACTTCTATAGCCACTTATTCGTCAAGATTTCTCGGAACTGTAACTTCCGAAAAAATTGATGAAAATTCCAAAATTTATAGATGGTTCAATTGTTTAGCTTATTCTACTTTAGCGGCGTTAATTTCTAGAGTTTTAATATTTCCTAATGGTGATCTTATAGATACAAGTTATTTAATGAGAGTTGTAGTTATTATTTCCGCAATATTAATATTTTACATCACGAAAAGAAACTTGGTTTATCCTACAGTATTTTCTGCTATCATATTAGCTATAATAAGTAACTATTTTGGATGAAAAAAATTATTTTTTTAATAGTATTTGTCTTGTATGCATTTAACGTAAATGCTGGATGCGACGATCCAATAGGCGATGGAGTCGATTATACAAATTGTAGATTTTCAGAGGGTCAAGATTTAGGGGGCAGTTATTTGCCTAATTCAAATTTATCTTTCGCAAGTTTTATTAAAGTTAATTTTGATAAAAGTATTATGATGAACTCTACTCTAGCATTTGGTACATTTTCAGAATCTTCATTTATGAGAGCAAATTTATACGAGTCTAACATGGAAGGTGGGAATTTTGAGCAATCTAATTTCACTAGCGCAAATTTAACCAGATCCAATCTAATTGGCGCCACACTTATAGAGGCAAATTTTAAAAATGCTAATTTAGTCGGAGCCGATCTCACAGCTGCAAACATCATAGGTGCTAATTTTGAAGGTACAAATTTGAATAATGCAACATGGGTAGATGGTAGAGTTTGTGATCAAAATTCAATTGGAAATTGTAAATAAACCTTTATTTTAAATCATTTTAATGTTGTAAAAATACAACTAATATATTTAATCTTTCATATATATACACGTTTAAAGGTGTTTTGTTTGGATTTTCATTAGGGATATGGTACGAACATCCACTAATTAATTAATTAATTAAAAATATAGGAAATAAAATGCATAAATTAAAAACTATAATTATAGCAACTATATTATCCACTTTTGCAATTTTCTCTGCTAGTGCACAAGTTTCTGTAGGGATTAATGTAAAAGGCGTTAGCTTAGATGCGAATGGATCTGAAACTCAAAGTAATGAGAGTAGAACAGAGACTTTAGAGGCTGCTGTAGGATCTATTTTTATTGAATATAAAATTATGGATTTAGTTTCGATTGGAGTAGAGGCAATACCTTACGACATCGAATCTGAAACTGTAACTAACAATAGAGATGAAGAGCAGGTAGACACTGGGAACACTACAGTTCAAGTTGATCTAGAGTCAAACGTCGGCGCTTACCTAATGGCACCACTTGGAAGTGAAGGAGTGTATGCTAAATTGGGTGTAACTCATTCAGACATTATAACTAACGAAAACATGAATACAGGAACTAAATATGGTAACGATGACCTTTGGGGTACTCATCTTTCACTAGGTTTCGAAAGAGATGTGTCAGATGTAACTATGAGGTTAGAAGCTACTCTAAGTGAGTACGAAGATGTTAAAATTGGTGGAGCTGATAGTGAAGGCGGCCAAGGTAACGTAGTAACTGTTTCAGGTATGGATGGTTATAGTGTTGGTGTTAGTATTGTAAAAGGTTTCTAATACAAACAATATAGTCACTAGACTTTAAATATTTAAAAGACCAGCATGTAAATGCTGGTCTTTTTTTTTTGAAAAATAAATGTGTATATTTTAAAAATGAATTTAGGCTTTATTGGAACTGGAGAGATAACCAAAGCTGTCGTTGAAGGAATAATCAAATCTAAAATAAAATATAAAAAAATTTATTTATCAAAAAGAAATAAAAAGATTTCATCATTACTTAAAAGAAAAAGCAGCAAGATAGAAGTGTTAAATCTAAATCAAGATATTGTTGATAAATCAAATTGGATTTTTCTGGGTGTAACACCAGAAGTAGGTAAAAAAATAATAAAAGAGCTAAAATTTAAGAATTCACAAAAAGTTATTAGCTTTATTTCAACTATTAAAATGAATGAATTGAAAAAATATGTTGGTAAAAGAATAGATATTGTTAGGGCAATACCGCTACCACCAATATCTTTAGGTATTGGTCCCGTCCCTATATTTCCAAAAAATCGATCTGTAAAAAAATTTTTTGATAAAATTGGAAATACAATTGAAATAAAAAATGAAAATTTGTCATTAAATTTTTGGACTATGTCGTCAATGATGGCTCCTTATTATGAAATGTTAAGCTATCTTTCTTTATGGTTGGTTAAAAAAGGAATAAATAAAAAAAAAGCAGAAAAATATATAACTTCATTATTTTTAGGATTGTCAGAAAATGCCAATCAAAACAAATATAAAGATTTAAAAGAATTAGTTAAAAAATCCCAAACACCAAAAGGTTTAAACGAACAATCATTAATTGAATTGAAGAAACTAAAATTTTATAAAAATTTAAATATTTCTTCAAACAATATTCTCAAAAGATTGAAGGGAAAATAAAATGGATCATAATCCCGATATTTTAAAAGTTGAAAAACTAACTAAATACTTTGGAGGTCTTGCAGCTGTATCTAACTGTTCGTTAAATATAAAAAAAGGATCTATAACAGGCATAATTGGACCAAATGGTTCAGGCAAATCTACTTTATTTAATCTAATAGCTGGAAATTTAAAACCAAATTCTGGTCAAGTTATATTTAATAATGAAAATATTACAGAGGTACCGTCTTATGAATTATTTTCAAAAGGATTATTGAGAACCTTTCAAATTGCACACGAATTTACAAATTTGACTGTTTTAGAGAATTTAATGATGGTACCTGGAAATCAATCTGGTGAAAATTTAATTAATGCTTTTTTAAAACCTTCATTAATTAAAAAGGAAGAAGACGTTATTAGAGATAAAGCTTATGAAGTTATTGATTTTTTAAATCTTAAACATTTGGCAAACGAACTGGCCGGAAATTTATCTGGTGGACAAAAAAAAACTGTTAGAACTCGGGAGAACTATGATGGTTGATGCTAAAATTGTTCTGTTAGATGAGGTAGGAGCTGGCGTCAATAGAACTCTTTTAAAAGATCTTGGTACAGCAATATTGCGATTAAATAAGGAGAAAAACTATACCTTTTGCATGATTGAACATGATATGGATTTTATAAGCAGAATGTGCGACCCAGTAATTGTAATGTCTGACGGTGCTGTTTTATTTGAAGGTAGTCCTGAAGAAGTAAAAAAAAATGAAAAAGTAATTGAAAGTTATCTTGGAAGAGGAAATGAAAATAATGGAGAAAAAAATTAATGGCTTTTTTTGAGGGAAGCAAGATGACAGCAGGCTACGGAAATGGTCCTGATATCATAAGCTCTTGTTCAATAAATGTTGATAGAGGTGAAATTGTTGCAATCTTAGGACCAAATGGTGCAGGAAAATCTACAGCAATGAAAGCAATGTTGGGTTTATTGAAGCTCAAGGCCGGCTCAATATCAATTGATGGCAAAGATATCACAAGTTTATCACCACAAGATAGAGTTAAAGCAGGAATTTCTTTTGTTCCTCAAACAAGAAACGTTTTTGCTGACTTGACGGTTAAAGAAAATTTAGAAGTTGGGGCATTCTTAAGAGAAGATGATGTAAATAAAGTTATTGATGAAATCTATGAATTATTTCCAATACTAAATGAAAAAAAATCTCAAGTTGTTGGAGAATTATCTGGAGGACAAAGACAGCAAGTAGCTTTGGGAAGAGCTTTAATGATTAGACCTTCAGTTTTAATGTTAGATGAACCTACGGCCGGGGTCTCACCAATCGTAATGGATGAATTATTTCAACATATCATCAAAGTAAAAAAAACTAATGTTGCAGTCATTATGGTAGAGCAAAACGCAAAACAAGCTTTAAGTATATCAGATAGAGGGTATGTTTTAGTTACTGGACAAAATAAATTTGAAGGATCTGGAAACGAGCTACTCCAAGACCCAGAGGTAAGGAGGTCTTTTTTAGGAGGATAATATGGATTTTTTGAACGCAATAATTTTACTTCTTAACTATACAATAATTCCAGCACTTAGTTATGGCTCCCAACTTGCATTAGGAGCAATTTTTGTAACATTAATTTATGGTGTTTTAAGGTTCGCAAATTTTGCAACAGGAGACATGATGTCTTTTGGAACCATGTTTGCTGTATTGCTAACATTTTACTTTCAATCACTTGGAATAAATTTTGGTTTTTTGCCCACAGCATTATTAACTATTCCCTTTGCAGTAATTATGATGATTTTATACATGCTATCTATAGATAAATTTGTTTTTAGTTATTATAGGATAAAAAAAAGCCCACCTGTAGTACTTGCTATGGTGAGTGTTGGTGTAATGTTTGTTACACAAGCAATTATAAGAATTATTATTGGACCTTTTGATAGAAGATTTTTAGACGGAGAAAAATTTATTTTGAAAGCTACAGAGTTTAAAGAAATGACAGGATTAAATGAGGGTTTAACAATTAAATCAACTCAAGCAATTACAATAGTTGTGACTGTAATTGTTGTTTCAATAATGTTTTGGTTTTTAAACAAAACTAAAACTGGAACAAGTATGAGGGCCTATTCTGACAATGAAGACCTTGCTTTATTATCAGGAATAGATCCAAAAAAGGTTGTACTATTAACTTGGGTAATAGCTGGTATTTTAGCAACTGTTGGTGGAGTTTTATATGGCTTAGACAAAAGCTATAAGCCATTTGTATATTTTAATAATATGCTTCCTATTTTTGCTGCAGCAATTGTCGGAGGAATTGGAAATCCATTAGGAGCATTTCTTGGAGGTTATGTAGTAGCTTTTGGAGAAATATTAATAACCTATGCTTATAAAAAGTTTTTTACTTATATACTTCCAGAAAGTTTAGAACCAAATTCATTAATGCAACTTCTTTCTACTGATTACAAATTTGCGGTATCATTCTCTATTTTAGTAATTGTATTACTTTTTAGACCTTCGGGTATTTTTAAAGGACTTAGATTATGAAGCAATATTTAAACGTAGTAACTGCCTACATGATAATGTTTATACTAATTATTTTAGTTGGGATATTTCAATCATGGTCTCAAGCCTTATCTATTTTGAACTATTGTTTGATCTCAGCTGTTATGACTATCGGCGCAAATATCCAATGGGGTTACGCAGGTTTAATTAATTTTGGAATCATGGGGTACACTGCATTAGGTGGATTAGCTGTAGTTCTTGTTTCTGTTGCCCCAGTACCTGAAGCATGGAAAGCAGGTGGAATTAATATGATAGGCTCCTTAGGTGTCGTGGTAGCTATGATTGTTTCAATTCGTTATATTTTAAAAAAAATTCAAAAATCAAAAAAAAGAAATTATTTAATAGCAGGTATTATAGTAATAGGTTTACTTCTAATTAGATTATTAGCTGGCCCAGGAATTGAAAGTATTGAAGCAGTCAATCCTGCTAAAACCGGCTTCCTAGGTGGCTTGGGAATGCCAATACTATTTTCTTGGATAGTGGGAGCATTTTTTGCAGGTGGATTAGCTTATATTATTGGAAAAATCGCACTTGGTTTAAGGGCAGACTATTTAGCAATTGCAACATTGTTAATTGCTGAAATTGTGGTTTCTATAATTAAACATGAGGATTGGTTGGCTAGAGGAGTAAAGAACGTAATAGGTTTAAAAAGACCTGTTCCATATGAAATTGACCTTCAAACTTCACCTTGGTTTATTAGTTTAGTAGAAAAATTTAATTCAGGTAAATTAAAAGTAATTGATACTCTCTCAGAACGACAAGATCTTTTAAATCAATTGGTAATTGATGCTTCATCAGTTTATGTAAAACTATGTATGGCAGGACTTTTTTTAACTGTAGTTATAATTTTATTAATTGTCACTCAAAAAGCCCTTTATTCACCTTGGGGAAGAAAAATGAGAGCAATAAGAGACAATGAAGAAGCGGCAAGTGCCATGGGTAAAAATGTTGTCAAAGAACACCTTTTAATTTTTATATTAGGATCTGCGGTTGTTGGTTTAGCAGGTGCGATGATGGTAACAAATGATGGTTTGTTTACTCCAGGAAGCTATAGACCTATGAGATATACATTTGTTATTTGGGTAATGGTTATAGTAGGTGGAACTGGAAATAATTTTGGTGCCATACTTGGAGGATTTGTAGTTTGGTTTTTATGGGTTGAAGCAGCACCAATAGCTTTATTCTTAATTAATTTCTTTACTGCTCACTTACCAGAAACAAATGCTTTAAAAGTTCATTTAATTGAAAGCGCTCCATACTTTAGATTTTTGATGATTGGAACTGGAGTACTATTAATTATGCGCTATAGGCCACAGGGAATATTACCTGAAAAAATTATAAAGCAATAAAGAATGAAAAGGATATTTTTAACTTGTTTATTTATAATTATATCAACAAATTTATTGGCATTTGAAAAAGAAACTAATTTCACCATAGAAGATTTTAAGAAAGCCCAAAATGACGGAAAAACTATTGTTGTCAATTCATGGAATAAATATTGTTCGACATGTAAAGCTCAAACCAAAGTATTTAAGAGTGCAATAAATGATTTTAATGACGTCTTATTTTATTTTTATGAACAAACTGAAAACCCAGAAATAGCAGAGTTTTTAAAAATAGATTATTGGACAACTATAGTAGTATATAAAAATAATAAAGAAATTGTTCGAGAAATGGGTATAACTAATAAAAACAAAATTTACGATTTAATTAAAAGAGGAATTTAAATTGTACTATATTCTTATTGGAATAGCTGCCGGTCTTATTATTTATTTAGCAGACAAATATATTTTTTTAATAAAAATAAAAAAAACCCCAGCGATTAAATTCGCTGGGGTTTTAAACTCAAATATTATCTTTGTTTTTTAGTTTTAAATTTTCCACCTTTGATTTCTTTTTCTAAGAAAGATCCAAAAGCTTCTCCAACATCTGTAAACTCTACTCCAGTAGCACCTTCGTAGTTAACAGCTTTACCTTTTGCAAGTAAATCTAAAGCTTTTCCTAATTCACCTGGATAAATCTTTTTTCCAGGAGCATTAGCAACTGCCATTACATTTTGTTGAATTGTTGCTCTGTCAGCTTTACCACCTGCTTGCATAGCTAAAGTGATCAATGCAGCGGCATCGTAAGACTCACCTGTGTAAGGTCCAGAGGAATCTATTCCACCTGCTTTTGCTACATCAGCAAATACTCCAGCTCCTTTTCCAGTTGATCCTGGTAAAGAACCGAAAGATTTATTTAAAGCTTTTCCAAAGTTGTCAGTTAATGAGTCCCCGATCATACCATCTGATAAAATAAATACATCAAACGCACCTGAATCTAAAGATGCTTGAATTATTCCTTTACCACCTTGGTCTATATAACCGATTACAGCTACTGCATCTCCACCTGCTGAAGCAAGTGTAGCAACTTCTGCTGAATAATCTGCTTTACCATCTTCATGAGCAGCAACAGTTGTTACTTTGATACCGTGAGCTTCTACAGCTGCTTTGTAAACATCTGCCAAACCTTTACCGTAGTCATTGTTTGTATAAGTGATAGCAACACTTTTAACTTTTCTGTCTTTTGTAATGTCAGCTAAAATTTGTCCACCTCTTGCATCTGAAGGAGCTGTTCTAAAGAAATATCCATTATCATTTAGATCAGTTAATCCTGGAGATGTAGCAGAAGGTGAAATCATAACTACTCCATTTGGCACAGCAACATTAGTTGCAATTGCACCAGTTACTCCAGAACAGTCAGCTCCCATTATCGCAACTACGCCATTTGAAATTAAACCTTCAGCGGCAGTTGTTGCAGCAGCAGAGTCAACACAAGTTGAGTCTGCTCTTTCTACTGATATCTTTTGTCCACCAAGTAGTTTACCTGAGTCTGATGCTTCTTTAAAAGCAAGCTCAGCTGAACCAGCCATGGCAGGAGTTAGAGATTCAATTGGACCTGTAAATCCTAATATGATTCCCATTTTAATATCTGCTAAAGTATTTGTTGACATTGTCGACACAAATAGAAAAGCAGCTAAAATTAATTTTTTCATATTTATCCTTTAATTGTTAACAATTTATAAAAACAAAATTAAATAGGATCTGAGAATAATAGCAATAGGTTATTTTATTTGGTTTTTTGCAGCAAAATTACAGAACTTATAACGATAAAGCTCCCTATAAAAAATAATAGGCTTGGAATTTCACCAAATATCAAAAAAGTCAAAATGATCCCAAATATCGGAAATAAAGAGTAGAAGGGAAAAATTTGTCCTACAGTATAAAATTTATACAAATAAAACATAGACATGTGAGCAAACAATGAAACAATTACAGCTTGATAAATAATTAAAATCCAAGAATCAAAATTAATATTTTTTATATTAATAATCACTTCACCTTCTACAAAAAAAGATACACCAATAAGAACAAAGAAGCCAAAAAAGCCAGTATAAGCATTTAATATTATAAGACTTAATTCCTTCAATTGTCTTGAATAGACTTGAGCTATAGCAAAAAATAAAGCCATCAATGATGCAAAAAATAATCCAAGTAAGTTATTTTTTAATTCAGGATCAAAGAATACAATTATAATTCCTACAAAAGCCAAAATTACATACATCCATTTCTTAGCACTAATACTTTCTCCGATCATTTTTGCGCTTAATAAAACAGCAAAGGGGACAGCTAATTGAGCACCAATTATTATTGGGGAAATAAATGAAGAATGTTTTAAAGATAGATTCATAAAAACATAGACCATTACACCCATAGAAATTGAAAATAAAATAAGTGACTTAAGATATTTTTTGTCTGGAATTTTAAATTTCCAAAAAGGAATTAATAGCAGCATTACTATGCCCATCCTTAGAGAGGCCATAAGAATTGGTGGAACATTATTATTAAGAGCAAGTTTTGCTATTGGAAAGGCACTTCCATGTGTAGCCATTATAAAAAGCAGAACTAAAATATGTTTAAATGGCACTATCTAATTGAAAAAGGATCAAGTGTTGGTTCGTCAGATGTATAGTACCAAATAGTTTTAACTCTAGTATAGTCTTTAATTGAGTCGATTCCTGCTTCTTTTCCATATCCACTATCTTTAATCCCTCCAAATGGAGCTGATGGTGAAATTAATCTATAAGTATTAACAAATGTAATTCCTGCTCTAATGGCGTTTGAAACTCTTAATCCTCTAGCCAGATCACTAGTATAAACTCCAGAAGATAATCCAAACTGATTATCATTCATTTTTTCAATAACTTCTTTTTCTGTATCAAATTTCATAACTGATAAAACTGGACCAAATAATTCATTTTCAGCTGCTGGCAAATTATGATTATCGCATTCAATAATTGTTGGTGGAAAATAATATCCTTCATTTGAATATGAATGTCTTTTGCCACCACATTTAATTTTTCCACCTTGCTCTACAGTTAATTTTATATTTTTTTCAATAATTTCTAATTGCTTAAAATTACTTAATGGTCCCATTTCTGTATCTGGATCCATTGGCGCTCCTATTTTTATTTTTTCTGCTCTAGCTGTAAGTTTATCTAAAAATTCATTATAAATTTCTTTTTGTAAATACAACCTTGAACCAGCAATACAACTTTGTCCAGATGCACCAAAAATTCCAGCAGTAATTCCATTAACTGCATTTTCCTGGTGAGCATCGTTGAATACTGCAACCGGACTCTTTCCACCAAGTTCCAAACTAACCTCTGATAAATTTTCTGCAGAATTTCTTATTATATGCCTTGCTGTTTCAGGACCACCTGTGAATGCAACCTTTTCAACTAAATTGTGAGTTGTTAAAGCTTTACCGCATGGATCACCAAAACCCGTAATAACATTTACTACTCCTTTCGGAATTCCTGTTTCTTCAATTAATTTTGCAAACTCAAACATAGTTGCTGGCGCAAGTTCTGATGCTTTGATTACAATAGTATTTCCCATTGCAAGAGCTGGAGCAAGTTTAGTTGCAGTTAAAAACATTTGAGAATTCCATGGAACGATTGCAGCAATTACTCCAATTGGAATTCTAGTTGTAATGGCTTGAATATTTGGTTTATCAATTGGAAGAACTGTACCTTCAATTTTATCTGCAAGTCCTGCATAGTAGTCATAGTACTCTGCAATATAATGAGCTTGTTTATATGTTTCTCTGTAAAGTTTACCTGTATCAACTGTTTCAACTTTACCTAAAAGTTCAGCATTCTCTCTAAGTTTGCTACCGATAGCTCTTAAATATTTAGCTCTTTCTCTAGGTAATATTTTAGACCATTCTCCTTCAAAAGCTTTTTGTGCTGATTTAACTGCTTTATCAACATCTTTAGCGCTTGCTTCTGGAACCACAGCCCATGGTTTATTATTTTCTGGATTTAAAGTTTCAAATGTTTTTTTAGACTCAGAGGCAATCCATTCTCCGTTAACGAACATTTTATATTGTTTTAAATTAGCCATTAATTAATTTTCTTATTTCATTATTTACATCATCTGGACATTCAATACTACAAAGATGTTTTCCTGAAACTATTTTAAGTATAGAGTTTTTAATTACATTACTTAATTTTTTAGACATTTCAGGTGTTGATCCAACATCACCTTCTCCAGTAATTACCAATGTTTTAGAATTAATTTTATGAAATTCTTCTATGTCTTTATGTTGAACAAACAATTCATATACTTTAAGGAAGTTTTGAATATCATTTTTTTCTAAAATATTTGAAATTTTTTCATAAATTTTTGGATTCTTATTTAAATATTCATCAGAAAACCATCTATTTAAAGCTTGTTTTGAAAGGGTTCTGCTTTTTTTAGATAGCTCAAATCTATCATTAACAGTTTGTTGTTGAACTTTTGATCTTTCAAATACTGAACATAAGAGTGTTAAAGACTCCAATCTGTCGTTATAATTACAAGCAAAATTTCTAGCTATTAATGAACCGATAGAAAAACCTACTAAATGAAATTTTTTGATATCTAATTCATCCACAAGGTGAATGAGTTGACTGCTAAAATCATCAAAAGTAATATTTTCTTTTGTCAGTGGTGTATTTCCATGTCCTAAAATATCATAAGTTAATACAGTATTATCAAATGCATTGACTTGTGGTTCCCACATTGAGTGGTTTAATCCAACACCATGAATAAATATTATTGGTATATCTTTTTTGGTGTTTAGTTGGTAAAAAGTTTTTTTTGAATCAAAGCTACTTATCAATTCCCATTTCCTTCATATCTTGATATCTGTCCCCGGTTCTTGCATGAGCTCTTCCTGTTGGTGCTCCTCCAATAGCAATAACAATCTCATCTTCATTTGGGGCGTCATGAATTGTAAATTCATGTGTTAAGTAAAATGGTCTAAGACCTGCATCGGTCTTATGCATCATAGGTATTGAGATTTTAGAACCTGCTGGTCCTCTAGTATTTGTAAAACTCAGGTATGATGTTCCACCAACAGCATCTCTAAATTTATTTCCAAACCTTAGTGTATGAATAAATGCTGAAGCATGTTCTATTTCTCCATTTAATCCAACCATTGCAGCTTTACCGTATGCTAAAATTTTATCTCCAGACCCGATTTCTTTAATTAATTCTGGAACTAGTATATCTCCAAGTTTTGGTGCTAAATCTAATATTTCTGGTTTTAGATCTTCAACAAAACCTTTTCCTACCCAAGGGTTTTTAATTACAGCAGCAACAGAAACTAATAAAACTGGATCTTTTGCTTCTTTACCACCTTCAATAAATGTTTTATCTACAAATTTTACAAATTTTCTTAATTCTAATTTCATTATTTTGATCTATGTTTAAAACTATCTCTTCTAAAACTGTATAGCGCTTTAGGATCTACATCAATATCAATAACTACAGGTTTTTTAATTTTTAAAGCTTTTTTGAATACCGATTTGATTTGTGACAATTTTTTTACTTTAAATCCTTTTGCTCCATATAATTCTGCAACTTTATCAAATGGTGGACTAATTATATCTGCCCCAAGATATCTTCTACCAAAAAAATCTTTTTGATAAGCCTTTTCAGCCCCCCAACTTTTATTATTCATAACTACAGTTATTGTATTAATTTTATGTTCAACAGCAGTGCTCAATTCAGATATCGTCATTCCAAAACCACCATCACCCATAAAACTAATAACAGTTTTTTTTGGTTTAGCTAATTTAACACCCAATCCACATGCAAAAGAAAATCCTACAAGACCAAAATCTAGAGGAGTAAATAGAGAAGGTGGATTATCATATTTTAAAGCATCTGTAGCTTGAAGACATAAAGTTCCAGCATCTAAAGTTATTGCAGAATTTTTTGGAATTACTTTTCTTAATTCTTTGAATAAACCATTTGGCTGAATAGGAAAATTTTTTGATTTAATTTTATCTCTTTGAATTAAAAATTTACTTCTATTTTTTACAAATAAATTAGTCCATTTTTTTGTGTCTGGCTTAATTTTTTTAGCTTTGATTGCTTTAAGGATTTGGCCTGTTGCTGTTGCTGCATCGGCACAAGCTCCATATGTAATCGGGAAATATCTGCCTAACATTTTTTTTTCTAGTTCAATCTGAACAATTTTTGCATTTTTATTTATATTATCGAATGAATAAAAAGTTGAATTAAATCCTAATCTTGTACCAATTGCCAATATTAAGTCTGCTTCTTTAACAATCTTAGATGCAACAGGATTTCCCCTTGGGCCCATTTGACCAGCATTTAGTTTATGATCAAAAGGTATGGCATCACCGTGGCCTGCTGCAGTTACTATTGGGATATATAAATATTCTGCAAGTTTAGTTATTACTTTATAACTTGAATTATATTTTATTCCTCCACCAACAACTAAAGTAATTTTTTTATTTTTTTTAAGCAAATTTATAACGTTATTTATAAATTTATGTTTAGCTTTTATATTATAATTGCTTTTGTATGATTTTTTATTTTGATCAATCTTAAATTGAGATTTATTCGCTAAAATATTTCTTGGCAAGTTAACAGTTACAGGACCTCTTCTTGGAGACATTGCATATCTAAATGCCTCACTTAAAATAGATGAAATCTTGCTAGTTTTTTTTACTATGAAAGTTTTTTTTGTAACTGGAGCAAACAAAGATTGTTGATCAAGTCCTTGAAAAGCATCTTCCATTTTATCTTTAGTAGAATATAAGCCAGCTATAGATACAACTGGGGAAAAAGCAGCTTTAGCTTGAGCAAGTCCTGTTACTAAATTTGTTGCTCCAGGTCCGTTTTGACCAGCAATAATAATTCCTGGTTCGTTCGAAGCGCGTGCATATCCGTCAGCCATATGCGTTCCTGTTCTTTCGTCTCTAACTCCAATAAATTTTATTTTTTTTTCATGGTAAAGTGCGTCAAACATTTCCATTGTTGCAGATCCAATTAATCCAAACACATGTTTAACATTTTCTTTTTTTAATGATTTAACAGCTGCTTGGCCGCCTGTTAATTTTTGAGATTTGATCACGAAACTTTTTTAACTTCTGTATCTAAATCATCCTTAAAATGGGGTATTACTTTTTCTGTAAAAAGTTTTATACTTTTCATACAGTCTTTATGTTTAACACCAGGAAAGTTTGACCAAACTTGTAAATTTTGAAGATTTAATTCAGATTTAAGTTCATGAATTTTATCAATTACATATTCAGGTGTTCCAAAAAGCATATTTCTTTTATGCAGGAAGTCATAATTTAATAAATCAAGTTTACCTTTTGTTTCTGGAAGATCCTCTCCCGGATCCATATGATTTCCTAGACCTCTCCAATGACAAACCCATCTCATATAATTCACCATATGTTCTCCAGCTTTTTCTTTTGCCTCTTCCATCGTGTCAGCCACAAACATATCTCTTACCAGTGAAACACCTTCACCTAATGGAATATTTTTTTTAGTAACCTCAGATCTTTTATTTTTATATGCTTCAAATTTTATTTTTAATGCTTTAACAGTTGGTATCCACATAATGACATTAATATTATTTTCTGCAGCCCACTCAATAGATCTTATTCCATCAACAACTTGATGTATTGGTGGGTGTGGATTTTGATATGGTTTTGGAACAACACTTATTTTTTTCATTGTATTATTTTCCATATTCATAAATTCATCACTTGGAGGACTCATATCATGTTGCCAAACATAATCTGGAGAAGGATAGGTATAAAATTCTCCTTTATGTTCAAAAAACTTTTCTGTCCATGCCTTTTTAAGAACTTCCAATGTTTCAGCAAAGAGTCTAAAATTTTTTGCCTGGTCTTTTAAATCTGCTTCTTTGTTTAAATTTATTGCTTCTCTCCCGTAAATTCCCCTTGCTACTCCAACCTCAACTCTTCCTTTAGAAAGCTGATCAAGTGTTGCTATATCTTCAGCTAATCTTATTGGATTATGAAAAGTTATGACGTTAGCAGCTTGACCAATTCTAATATTTTTTGTTCTTGCTGCAGCATCAGCACCTAACATTAAAGGATTTGTACATGACTCCATTCCTTCATGATTAAAGTGATGTTCTGTGAACCAAATAGAGTTCCAATTATTTTTATCACAATACTCTGTGATCTCTTTTGTTTCGTCTAGTAATTGATAATAGGGTTTATGTGTCCAATTAGTGGTATTACAAAAATAACCAAATTTCATTTAAGCCTCCTTTAAAAACTAATTTAAAGACGACCGATCCCACTTTCGTTTAGCTTATGAAGTTAAAACGACGAGTTATGTATCGCTTGAGTTATTTATATCACAAAATATAACTTTAGGATATATTTAAAAAAATATGGAAACAAAAAAAATACCACCTAAGTTTTTAAAGGAATTAAATCCAAAAATAGGTTTAATTGCCCTATCCAGCGATTATATGATCGAAAAAGATTTCATTAGCGTTATTAAAGATAAAAAGATTGATTTTTTTGTAAATAGAATAGAAACCTTTAATCCTCTAACATCAGAAAATCTAATTAAAATGTCTGAGAAAATTACTGAAGTTACAAAAGATATATTGCCTGACGAAAAAATAGACTGCGTTGCGTATGGATGTACTTCAGGAACAATAGCAGCTGGATATAATTCAATTGAAGAAAAAATTAAAAAAGCAAAACCAAATACAAGTGTAACAACTCCAAGTACGGCAGCAGTAAATGCATTAAAAAAATTAGATATAAAAAAAATATATTTATTTACCCCGTATCCAAAAAAATTAAATGATGAAGTGATTGAATTCTTTAAAAAAGAAGGATTTGAAATAACATCTAATTCTTATTTTGATATAGAATCAGATATAGATATTGGAAAAGTTGACCCAGAATATTTGTATGATGTTTTATCTAATATTAACCTAAATGATGCTGATGCTTTATTTATTTCTTGTACAGCTCTTCCAGCTTTGACGATAATAGATAGGTTAGAGAAAAAACATGGTAAAATGGTTTTATCAAGCAACCAAGCTTTAATTTGGGAAACTTTAAAAAAAATAGGAATGAATAAATCTATAGCTGGATTTGGAAAATTATTCTCAAATTAAAATGTTATTTTCAAAAGAAGAATATAAACATAGGCTGGATAAAGTTAAAAAATCTATGCAAGAAAAAGGTATTGACCTTTTAATTTCTCAAGATACTCCAAATATAAACTATCTTACCGGCTATGATGCTTGGTCATTTTATTATGCCCAATGTGCAATAGTACATATAGATGCTGATGAGCCATTATTATTTGTTAGAGCTCAGGACGTAGGAGGCGCATATATTAACTGTTATATAAAACATGAAAATATAATTGCCTATGATGAAAAATATATTCATACATGGCCAACTCATCCTTACGATGCAATTGTAGAATTAATAAAGAAAAGAAAATGGGAAAATTTAAATATTGGATTAGAAATGGATGCTCATTATTTTACAGCATACTCGTATAAAAAACTATTAGACGGTTTACCTAACGCAAAACTAATTGACAGCGAAAGATTGGTTAACTGGGCAAGAGTAGTTAAATCAGATGCAGAAATAAATTTAATGAAGAAAGCAAGCAAGATTACTGAACTTGGAATGAAAAAGGCTTTTGAATTTATCAAACCCGGTGTTAGACAAAATGATTTAGTATCAGAGATTGCGGGTACATTAATAAAAGGAACAAATGAATATGGTGGAGACTATTCTGCAATAGTTCCACTCCTGCCGACTGGAAAAGGCACATCTGCATCTCATTTAACATGGAGTGATAACAAGTTTATTGAAGGGGAGGCAACAATTATTGAATTATCTGGAGTTTACAGAAGATATCACTGTCCTATGGCTAGAACTGTCCTTCTTGGGAAACCTGATCAAAAAAAAATAGATACAATGAAAAAAACTATAGAAGCACTTCATGCAGGTATAGATGTAACTAAACCAGGAAATACTGCTGATGATGTTGCCCAAGCTTTTTGGAAAGTTTTGGATAAGTATGGTATCGAAAAAAAATCTAGAACTGGGTATTCAATTGGAATTGGTTATCCACCAGATTGGGGCGAGCACACATTAAATATTTCTAAAGGAGACAAAACAGTATTAGAAAAAAATATTTGCTTTCACATGATTGCTGTAATGCAGTTTGGCGAGTGGGGAGTAGAAGCATCAGAGTCTGTTAGAGTTACTGAAACTGGGTCAGAATTATTTTGTAATCTTTCAAAAGAACTGCATATAAAGAGCTAAAATTAACTATTGATAATCTTCTTCACAAATGTTTTAAATTCATCCGATGTCAAATAACAAAGAATTCGTTAAATTCGCTAAAGTTGATAAAAGTTACGACGGAAAAGTTCTTGTCGTAAAAGATTTAAACTTAGACATTGCTGAAGGTGAATTCATTACGATGCTTGGACCATCTGGTTCAGGAAAAACAACTTGCTTAATGATGTTAGCTGGTTTTGAAACACCTACAAATGGTGAAATTTATTTAGATGGAAATCCTATTTCAAATATACCTCCACATAAAAGAGGAATTGGAATGGTATTCCAAAATTATGCTTTGTTCCCACATATGACGGTATATGAAAATTTAGCTTTTCCATTAAGAGTAAGAAAAATTTCCAAAGATGAAATAGATAAAAAAGTAGATAAAGCTTTATCTATGGTTTCATTAGCAGGATATGAGTCAAGAATGCCAGGACAGCTCTCAGGAGGCCAACAACAAAGAGTTGCTGTTGCTAGAGCATTAGTATTTGATCCAGCCGTTGTTTTGATGGATGAACCACTTGGAGCGCTAGATAAAAATTTAAGAGAAAGCATGCAGTACGAAATTAAACATATACATGAAAGTATTGGTGTTACAGTTGTTTATGTTACACATGACCAAGGTGAAGCTTTAACAATGTCTAATAGAATTGCAGTATTTAACGATGGTAAAGTTCAACAACTTTCTTCACCAGACCAATTATACGAGTCACCAGTTAATTCTTTTGTCGCAAAATTTATTGGTGAAAATAATACTTTCGTTGGTGAAGTTGTTGATGTTTCTAAAGATAAGTGCAAAGTAAAACTTAATGGAGGAGGGGAAATTTTTGCTAATCCAATTTCAGTAAAATCTAAAGGGGAAAAAACCACGGTTTCATTAAGACCTGAGAGAGCATTAATAAATCCAGATGGAAAAATGGATAACAGTCATAAAGGAAAAATAGAAGAAGTTATTTATCATGGAGATCACACAAGAGTTAGATTAAACTTGTTGGGTAATAATGAATTTATTTTAAAAGTTCCTAATAGTTCAGCAAATTTAGATATAAAGCTAGGGAATGAAATTAATATAGGCTGGAACAGTACTGATGCTAGAGCATTAGACCCAAAGTAATCATAAATCACTCTAAAATTATCGACATATAGTATTTTTGCACTGTTGACTTATACTTTGTAAATTGTTGTAATTCTCCTTTTAAAAAAACGTTTAAACGGAGGATAAATGAAAAAATTAACAAAGCTATTCCTAGCTTTATCTTTTGCATTATCTGTAACTACTTCAGCATTCGCAGTTGTTGCTGTGTCTTGGGGTGGAGCTTATACAGAGTCGCAAAAGTTAGGTTATGGAGATCCTACTGCTAAAAAACTTGGAATAACAATCGATTGGGTTGACTATTCAGGTGGTTTATCAGAGATCAAAGCTCAAAAAGAAGCAGGTAAAATTACATGGGATATTATCGATGTATTTGCATTCGATACTATTAATGGATGTGACGAAGGTATTTTCGTTGAATTTGATTTCGACAAAGACTTTCCAGCAGCTCCAGATGGAACTCCTGCTAGTGAAGATTTCTTCGCGCCTATGCCAAGTAAATGTGCTGTAGGAAATATCTTGTATTCTTGGAACTATGCTTACAACAAAAACAATGTTAAAGGCACTCCAAAAACTATCAAAGATTTTTTCAACACTAAAAAGTTTCCTGGTAAAAGAGCAATTTACAAAAGTGCTCTAACAAACCTAGAAATCGCTTTAGCAGCAGATGGAATTAAACCTGGTAAAGGTGGAGCAAAAATCTATGAAGCTTTAGAAACTGAAAAAGGTGTTCAAAGAGCTATGGATAAAATTAAAGCATTATGCACAGATCCAAAAGGTGGATGTGTATTCTGGTCAGCTGGTGCTCAACCGCCTGAATTATTAATGAGTGGTGAAGTAGTAATGGCAACTGGTTGGAATGGAAGATTTTTCAATGCGATCGTTGGTGAAGGTGCACCGCTAGTACAAGTATGGGATGGTCAAGGTCTTGACTACGAATATTTTGCACTTGTAAAAGGTGGACCAAACGAAGCTGATGCTAAAAAAGCTCTTGCTATGATGACTAATACAGAAATGTTAGCTGGAAGTGCTAAGTACATTGCTTACGCACCATACAGAAAATCATCTCTTGATGTTATTAAAGCAGGTGAGCCTTGGTATAAAGATGGTAAAACAGAAATGATGCCACAAATGCCAACAGCTCCAGCTAATACTAAAAATTACTTCTTAGTTGATCCTTTCTTCTGGGCTGATAACGGAACAGAGCTTGGTGAAAAATGGGAAGCAATGAAAGCAGGACTATAATTTAAGTTTCAAAGACTTTAATTATATACTATATTTAAGGGCGGTTATTTTAACCGCCCTTTTTTTATGAGCAGCGAAACAAATAAAATTTTAACTACAGACGGCATTCCATTAGAGGAAAGTCTTAAAAAAGCTGAAAGAAAAAATAAAATTAAAGCTTTTTTACTCGTTAGCCCCTTATTACTTTTTTTAATTATTACATATATTTTTCCAATAGGGGAAATGTTTACAAGAAGTATTGACGATAAAATGATTACCAACATGCTTCCAAATACTTTTAAATCTATGGAAAAATGGGATGGTCAAGATATGCCTGAAGAAGATGTATTTAAAAACTTTTATATAGACTTTAAAAATTTAGTAGAAAAAAAAGAACACGGTAAGCTAGCACAAAGATTAAATAAGGAAAAAAACGGGTTTAATACAATTTTAAAAAAATTATTCAGACAAATTCAAAGAAATAAAATTGATGAAAATGGTAGTTTTAAAGATCAGATAACCTCAATACATAAAAGGTTCGATAATGTAGAATATTGGCGTGCAATTAAAAGAACAGCCCCACCTTATACAATGGCAAAGTATCTTAAAGGTATGGATTTGTATTTAGATGAGAAAGGTGAAATTTCTCAAGTTGCAGAGGACAGACGAATTCACAGAATACTTTGGTTAAGAACATTAGAAGTAGCTTTTTTTGTAACTATATTTTGTTTTTTGATGGGTTATCCAATCGCACACTTATTAGCAACCTTACCAATGAAATATAGCAACCTATTAATGATTTGTGTTCTTTTACCTTTTTGGACATCATTACTTGTAAGGACTGCGAGTTGGATGATTTTGTTACAACAGCAAGGAATTGTGAATGACTTTTTCGTCATGATTGGTTTAGTAGCAGACGATAGTAGACCTGAAATGATGTATAATAAAGTAGGTACATATGTTGCAATGACCCAGATTTTATTGCCTTTTATGGTGCTACCTCTTTACAGTGTTATGAAAACAATATCTCCAAGTTTGATGAGAGCTGGAAAATCTTTAGGTGGAACGCCATTTGTAGCATTTTGGAAAGTTTATTTTCCATTAACAATCCCAGGAATTGGAGCCGGATGCTTGTTAGTGTTTATTTTAGCAATTGGATATTACATTACACCAGCACTAGTTGGAGGGGCATCAGGAACTTTAATTAGTAACCAAATAGCTTACCATATGAAAACTACATTAGATTGGAGCTTTGCATCAGCAATGGGATTAATGTTGTTAACAGGAGTTTTAGTTGTTTATTGGATTTATAATAAATTGGTTGGAGTTGATAATATTAAATTAGGATAAATATGGCATTACCAAAGTATACAGAAACACGATACAGAGTTTGGCATTATATGTATTTAGGTATTTGTGCTTTTGTATTTTTCTTTTTAATTGCACCTCTATTTGTAATTTTTCCATTATCTTTTAATGCAGAAGAATTTTTAGTGTTTTCAGATGGTATGAAAAGATTAGATCCAGATGCATTTTCATTAAGATGGTATGAGGATATGATTTATGGAACAAAAAATCCATGGGGACTTGCAGCTAAAAATAGTTTTATCATTGCGATTTTTGCAACGCTCGGCTCAGTAATTTTGGGAACAGTCGCGGCACTAGGCCTGAGCAGCAGACATATGCCTTACAAAGGAATCATTATGGCAACTTTAATTTCACCTATGATTGTTCCATTAATTATCTCAGGTGTAGCTATCTTTTTCTTTATAGCAAAAGTTGGATTAGCCGCTACTCATGCAGGAATTGTAATTGCTCATATAATTTTAGGAACACCTTTTGTTGTAATAACCGTTACAGCAACACTTTCTGGATTTGATCATAGTGTAACAAGAGCAGCAGCGAGTTTAGGAAGTAATCCAGTTAATACTTTTATGAAAATTACTCTTCCATTAATTTTACCTGGAGTTATTTCAGGAGGATTGTTTGCTTTTGTGACTTCTTTTGATGAGGTTGTTGTCGTGCTCTTTTTAGCAGGATTAGATAATACGACCATTCCTATTCAAATGTGGACTGGTTTAAGAGAACAACTAAGTCCAACTATATTAGCAGTAGCGACATGTTTAATTGTTCTATCTATTTTAATACTTGTCACCGCAGAGCTTCTTAGAAGAAGATCAGAGAGGTTAAGAGGAATAAATAGATAATTTACCTAATTAGTCTATTGATATATACAATCACTAAATGGATATAAAAAAAGTAGTAATCATTGGATCGGGTACAATGGGAAGTGGTATAGCTGCTCATTTGTGCAACGCAAATGTACCAGTTACACTTTTAGATCTTAAAACTGAAATAAGTGAAAAGGCTAGAGATAGGATTTATAAATCAAGACCACCACTTTTAATAGATAAATCAAAAATAGAAAATATAAAAGTTGGAAATATAAATGATAACTTTGATGTCGTTAAAGATGCAGATTGGATAGTGGAAGCTGTTGTAGAAAGAATAGATATTAAACATAATATTTATGAAAAAATATTTAAAAATAGAAAAGATGGTGCGATTGTTTCATCTAATACCTCTTCTATTCCAATTAAAGTTTTATCTGAAAAATTAACAAATGAAGAAAAGAAAGATTTTTGTATTACTCATTTTTTTAACCCAGTAAGATATATGGGTTTATTGGAAATTGTAAAAAATGAAAATAACGATCTTAATAAAATTAATTCACTTAAAAATTTTTGTGAGGAAGAGCTTGGTAAAGGAGCCATAGTTTGTAATGATACTCCAGGATTTTTAGGAAATAGAATTGGTGTATACGCCATGCAAGTTGCGATGACTGAGGCATTTAAAATGAAATTATCTATAGAAGAAGCTGATTCAGTATTTGGAAGACCCATGGGAGTTCCAAAAACTGGAGTTTTTGGCCTCTATGATTTAATTGGAATTGATCTAATGGCAGATGTTTTAAAAAGTTTTATTAAAGAACTTCCTGAAAACGACCCATTCCAACTAGTTGCAAAAAATATTCCACTAATAAATCAATTAATTGAGAATGGTTATACAGGAAGAAAAGGTAAAGGTGGATTTTATAGAATGAATAAAGAAAATAATCAAAAGATTTTAGAGGCAATAAATTTAGACTCAGGTAAGTACGCTCCATCAAAAAAAATTGACCTTAAAATCGAAATTACTGACATCAATAACTTGATAAGTCGAAAAGATAAGTATGGAGATTATGCATGGTCAGTGATCTCTAAAATAATAAAATATGCATCTTCATTAGTACCGGGAATAACAGATAGATTTAATGATATAGATGAAGCAATGAGACTTGGTTTCAATTGGGCAATGGGTCCGTTTGAAATGTTAAAAGAAATAGGTGTAAAAAACTTTTTTGAGAGAGTAGATGAATTTAAAGGAAATAAATTTCTTGAAGAATTATCAAAATCTAAAAATGAAAATTTTTATGGTGAAAGACAACTTTATACAAATATTGAAACACTTGGTAAAATTAGACCTCAGGCTTTAAAATTAGAAAAAAATAAATCTGCAATTACTCATAGATTTAAAGATTTCAATATTGTTGAATTTACAACTAAAGCTAATGCTCTTGATTATGATTCGATGGACGCTTTAAAAGCAGCAACAGACAAACCTTTAATAATTATGAATGAAAGTATGCAATTTTCTGCGGGTGTAAATTTAACTTATACAATGAATTTTGTAGATAAAAACGATTTAAAATCTGTAGAAAAATTTATTAAATATTTTCAAGATACATGTAAAGAATTAAAATATTCAAAATATCCTGTTGTTTCTGCCCCATCAGGTTTAACTTTGGGTGGAGGTTTTGAGGTATTAGTTCAAAGTAATTTTGTTGCATCGCATACAAATATAGTAATTGGTTTAGTTGAAACCATCGTAGGTCTAATTCCTGCTGGAGGAGGTTGTAAAGAGATGTTGTGGAGATGGTCACAAACAGATGAGGCAAAGAAAGATCCAGATTATGCACCATTAAAAGTGTTCGATATAATTGGTTATGCTAAAACAGCAACTTCACCAGTTGAAGCCGAACCCTTAAAATATTTAAAGCCTGAAGATAAAAAAATTATGAATAGAAATAGTTTATTTTCAGCATCAAAAAAACTGCTAGACGAAAATAAAAATTTTACACCTCCAGCTGAATGTGAGTTTAAACTTTCAGGAAAACCTTTGAAGGAAAAAATGGTTAAAGTATTAGAAAAATTATACAACGAAAAAGTTATTTTAGATCATGGTATGGTTGTTGGAATGGAGTTAGCAAATGTTTTGAGTGGTGGAGATACAACTTTAGATAAAACAATATCAGAGGATGAATTTTTTAAATTAGAGTTAGATGCTTTTATGAGATTAATTGAAAATAAAAAAACTCAAGAACGAATTAAACATACATTAGCTACTGGAAAACCATTAGTAAATTAGTCTAATAATTTTAAATAGTTTATATAATCGGGCCGCAACACATATGATGACTTATTGCCTGATTTAATCTTTTCTAAAGCATCCATTCCATAAATAACTTTTCCTAACGGTGTATATTCTCCTTGATATATTGGAATATCTTTCAAAGTTATAAAAAACTGGCTATCTTCTGTATCGAAATCATCTTTTCTGGCAAATGCAATACTGCCTTTTTTAAATTGAAATTCATCACTTAGCTCAGATTTTAATAATCCAAGACCTGATTTGCCTGTTCCTATTTTTGTATAGTTAAGATCATTTATATTTCCATATTCTATATCTCCTGCTTGAATTAAAGTATTTTTAATAACTCTATAAAATGTTGATCCATCATAAGATCCATTTTTTATTAAGGTTTTAAAACGTTGCACAGAGTTTGGAGAAGTAATTGGATCTAATTCGATAATTACATTGCCACATTCAACATTCATGATCGCAATATTTTCTGTATTTGTAAAACTAATTTTGTTTGGATCAACATTTTTAACAAATAAACATTTATCTTTTAATAAAAAATATGATCCAAAAGTTACTACAATTAATAAAATAAGAAAAATTAAAAGCACTTTTTCAGAAAGTGAGGCTTTAACTTTGTTAATCATTAAAATTTAAATGATGCATCTATTTTTGATAAACTTGATTTTATAAAATTTATTTTATTTTTTAAAATCATATCATCGTTTGATTTATCCTCAACTAAAGCTTTATCTGTCATTAAAAATGAAAATACTTCAGCCATGTCTTCAGATGGAATAGATTTAGAGTATTCGGTTAAAAAACCTTCTGTTTTTTTATAAAGATCTAAATTTAAACGATCTGAACAAGTAGAGCATTCTGCATATTTAAATTCCTTTTTATTTAATAAACTCCATTTTTCCTCATCAAAATATTTAAAATTACTATTTTGTATCATATGAAAAATTTCATGATGTATCATTCTTTCAAAATATTTTGGATTAAAATTAATATCAATTATAAGTGTTTTCTTCTTAGTATCAGGTATTCCACCAGTGTTGATATTAGATATAAATAAATTTTCACACATCACTAAATATTTAATATTATTTTTTTTTAAAAAATTAGAGCTATAAATATTTAAGTTTTTTTCTATTAACAAAAATTTATTATTAAGATTAGTTGAGTTTGTTCTCGCACAGGTTATATTTTTCTCTAAACCAATTCTAAAATCATTATTTGTATTTAAATATCTAATTTTATTCTTTGTTTCGATTTTATATATATCCAAATTAGGTATCTTAATTAAATTATATATTTCATCAGCCTTAACAGCTGTAATAAAGGCAATTGAAATTAAAATTAATAGTATTCTCATTAAATAGTTATAGACGAATTGTATAAGATTATATTAACTTACATTTTTACAAATGAAAAAAGAAAAAAATAAAAATCCAATCCAGCCAGTTAGTGGAACAAAAGTTCCAAGATTTGCGGGCCCATCAACTTTTGCAAGATTACCAGAACTAAGAGATGTTGAAAGTTGTGATGTAGCAATTGTAGGCATACCATTTGATGCTGGGACAAGTTACAGGCCTGGAGCTAGATTCGGTCCTCAAAGTATTAGACAAGCATCAAGACACTTAAGAACAAACTACCATCCAAATTATGATGTTGAACCATTTAAAGTTCAGCAAGTTGCAGATGCTGGTGACATCACATGTAATCCATTCAATATTGATGAAGCAATAAAACAAATTGAGGATGGCGCCTATGATCTTTTACAAAAAACCGGAGGAATAATTAGTATGGGTGGAGATCATACAATTGCATTTCCACTTTTAAGAGCAATTAATAAAATTAATAAAGGTCCTGTAGCGTTAGTTCATTTCGATGCACATTTAGATACCTGGGATACTTATTTTGGTGCGCCTTACACTCATGGAACCCCATTTAGAAGAGCAAGAGAGGAAAGATTATTTTTAGATGATGCCTCAATGCATGTTGGAATAAGAGGTCCACTTTATAGTAGAGACGATATTAAAAATGATGAAAGTTTTGGTTTCAAAATAATTCATTGTGATGATTTTCAAACTGAAGGTATTGATAAAATAGTTGATAGAATCAGGAAAAGAGTGGGTAATAATGCTTTATATTTATCAATAGATATAGATGTTTTAGATCCAGCCTTTGCACCTGGGACTGGTACACCTGAGATTGCAGGAATGACTACTAGAGAGATTGTAAATGTTATAAGGGGTCTTTCGGGTATGAATTTAATTTCAGCAGATGTAGTTGAGGTAGCTCCAGCATATGATCATGCTGAAGTTACGTCATTAGCAGCAGCAACTATAGTATACGAATTAACAAATTTGTTTGCAAAAAAATAAAGAAAGGATAATTTTTAAATATGTTAGAAAAGAAAAATTTTTATATTAATGGTGCCTGGGTAGCACCAAAAAATAAACAAAATATTGAAGTTATTAATCCTGCAACAGAAAAAGCATGTGCGGTAATTTCTTTAGGTGGAAAAGAAGATATTCACGATGCTGTTGTTGCTGCGAAAGAAGCATTTAATAGTTGGGGTTTTTCAACTAAGGAAGAGAGAATTGAGCTATTAGAAAAACTTTATGTATTATATAAAAAAAGATGGAATGATATTTCGGAGGCAATAACTTTAGAAATGGGGGCACCGAAAGATTTTTCAACAAAACTCCAAACCGGAACTGGAGCAAGTCATATTAAATCGTTTATTAGATATCTAAAAGATTTTGAATTTGAAAAAGGATTAGGAGATCATGCAAAAAATCAAAGAATTTTATATGAGCCAAAAGGTGTTTGCGCATTAATAACTCCGTGGAATTGGCCTATAAATCAAGTTTGTTTAAAAGTTATCCCAGCACTTGCAGCTGGATGCACAATGGTTTTAAAGCCTTCAGAACTTGCACCACTATCAGCAATTATTATTGCAGAATTAATTGATGAAGCGGGATTTCCAAAGGGTGTTTTTAATTTGGTAAATGGAGATGGAGCGATGACTGGTGATGCTCTGACTAGTCATCCTGATGTAAATATGATTTCATTTACTGGATCAACAAGAGCAGGAGCTTTAATATCTCAAAATGCTGCAAAGGACTTTAAGCGTGTAAGCTTAGAGTTAGGTGGAAAAGGGGCAAACATAATATTTAAAGATGCAGATCCAGAGGCTATTGAAAGAGGTGCTTTAAGATGTTTTAGAAATTCTGGTCAATCATGTAACGCTCCAACTAGAATGTTGGTGGAAAAATCTATGTATGATAAGGCTGTTCAAAGATTAAAAAAATATGCTGATGATTTTAAGGTTGATGACCCAAATAAAGAAGGTGAACACATCGGACCAGTCATTTCTGAAACCCAATTCAACAAAATACAAGATCTAATTCAAAAAGGGATTGATGAGGGTGCCAAACTTGTTTCTGGAGGCCCTGGAAAACCTGAAGGTTTAAAAGATGGTTACTATGTAAAACCAACAGTATTTGCAGATGTAAATAATAGTATGAATATTGCTAGAACAGAAATTTTTGGTCCTGTTTTATCAGTTATACCTTTTGATACAGAGGAAGAAGCAATCGAAATAGCAAATGATACTGATTATGGTTTAACAAATTATATACAAACTCAGGATGGGGAAAAGGTACAAAGAGTTGCTAGAAAATTAAGATCAGGAATGGTTGATGTTAATGGAGCAGGCATTGCAGTTGATGCACCATTTGGTGGCTACAAACATTCTGGAATTGGTAGAGAAGCTGGTAAAGAAGGTTTAATTGAATTCCTCGAAGTTAAATCGGTAGGCGGCTGGAGTTAATACGAATTAGAACTATTAAAAGTTTAACTCCATTTTGGGTTTTTTCCTTTTAGTGCACATAATGGGTCTAATATTCGTTCTTAATCAACACTTATAAATATTTATAAAATATTTCATTTAATTAAATAACCAAAAACTTATTGTTCAAAAAAACAAAGGAGGGAGATATGTCAAGATCTTCTAAATTATACAATAAAGATTTAGCTCCTACCCCAAGTAGCGATAAAAAATGGGGATGGTTTGAAATCTTTAACGTTTGGGCTAACGATGTTCAAAGTTTATTTGGATATACTTTGGCTGCATCACTATTTTTAGCCTCAGGCTTAAATGGTTGGGCAGTTATGCTTGCGTTAGTTCTTGCAGGATTTTTTATTATGTGGCTCGTAAACCTTTCAGGAAAACCAAGTGTCAAACATGGTATTCCATACCCCGTATTTGCTCGAGTAAGTATGGGCGTATTTGGAGCAAACTTCCCAGCTATGGCTAGAGGAATTGTTGCAATGTTCTGGTATGGAGCGCAAACTTATGCAGCCTCAACTGCAGTTGCATTACTAATAACTGGTTTGACTGGTATAGAAGGTGAACCAATGCTTCTTGGAATGTCAGGAGTAATGTGGATTTCATTTATATTTGTGTCAGTTTTTCAAGTTTATTTGTTCTGGCAAGGAATAGATTTAGTCAGAAAGTTTTTAAACTTTGCTGGTCCAGCAGTTTATGTTGTGATGGTCGTTTTAATGATTGCAATATGGGCTAAAGCTGGAGGAGGCCTATTAACAGAGGTTGGAAATATATTTTCTGGTGGAGAAAGATCAGGTGGTTTTGAGGGATTAGGATCATTTGGTGCTTTCCTAGCAGTATTTTCAATTATGGTAGGGTACTTTGCGGCAGTTGTTATTAACTTTGGTGACTTCGCAAGATTTGTTAAAAATGAAGACGAAATGAAAAAAGGAAATTTATGGGGCCTAGTAGGTAACGTTGTTTTCTTCTCATTCATTACGTTGATGATAACTGGAGGAACGATTGCTATATTTGGTGAGTATGTTGCTTCACCGACTGATATGGTTGCAAAAGTAGATAATTTACTACTTACAATTATTGCAGCGTTTGCATTCTTTGCAGCAACAGTTGGTATAAACATGGTTGCGAACTTTGTACCACCTGCATACGACTTAGCTAATTTAATACCAAGTAAAATTAATTTCAGAGTTGGTGGATTAATTACAGCGATATTTGGTTTTATAATTGGAGGTCTATGGGTATCAACAATTACTAAAATGGGATTATTTCCTTTTGTAAACACTTTGGGTGCAATATTAGCTCCAGTGTTTGGTATAATGATTACTGACTACTACATCATTAAAAAGCAAAAAATTGATGTAGATGATCTTTTCTCAGACAGTAAGAGTGGAAAATATCACTACAACAATGGTTTTAATGGCAAAGGAATGTTAGCTTGGGTGCTATCAGGATACATTGCTGTTGGAACAGTTTGGCCAAATATTTTAGTATTTGGTTTAGACGACTTCTTTGCTAACCTTGGTGGCGGTGGTGGATATGCTTGGATGATCGGTGCTGCTTTAGGTGCTATTATTCACTTAGCTATATCTAATAGAAGTAAGTAAAAAAACTCTCTTAAAGGTTAATATCCTGCCACGTTTTAAACGTGGCAGGATTTTTTTTAATTAATTGATTTATTTTTAATACCTTCTAGGAAAGACAAGCATTTTTTGATTTCTTCTAACTCAATGAATTCATCAATTTTATGAGCTTGCTCTATTGAACCTGGTCCACAAACAACTGTACTAATTCCAATTTCTTGAAAAAGACCAGCCTCTGTACCAAAGGAAACAACTTCTCTAGTGTTATCTCCAGTTATACTTGAAACAAACTCACATGCTTGAGAGTCTTTTATTCTATTAAATCCAATAACTTCTCCAATAATTTCTTTACGAATATTTGAATTAGGAAAAACCTTTTTCATTTGTGGCAAAAGTTCTTCATTAACAAATTTTTCTATTTGATCTGTTACGAATATTCCATCATCTTTAACAACAGGTCTTGTTTCCCACTCCACTTGACATTTGTCGGCAATTACATTGTGAGCTATGCCTCCAGAAATTCCGCCTATAGAAAGAGTTGAATGAGGAGGATCAAATATACAATCTTTTGGAGCTCTCATTTTTAATTCTTTTCTTAATTCTAAAAGTTTATTTATATATCTTGTTGCATATTCTATAGCATTAACACCTTTGTCAGGCTGTGAGCTGTGTCCAGCCAATCCTTCGAAGTGAATTGTATACTCATTCATACCTTTATGCGCATCAATAATTTTCATTTTCGTCGGTTCACCAATTATACAAATACCATCTTGAATATTTCTTTTTTTTAATTCTTTAATTAAAAGTGGCGCACCTATACAAGCCGTTTCCTCATCAAATGTAAATGAGAAATGAATATCTCGATCTAAATTAGTTTTAGAAAATGTTGGTACATAGGCAAGGACACATGCTATAAATCCTTTCATATCACACGATCCCCTTCCAAAAAGCTTATTGTCTTTTAGTGTTGCCACAAATGGGTCTGTAGCCCATCCTTTTGAAACTGGAACCACATCCGTATGCCCAGATAATATTATAGGTTTTTTTCCATTAATTTTTTTTGCTTTAATGGTTCCAAAAAGATTTACTCGTTCTTTATTTCCATCAAAGACCCTAAAAGTAGCAACTCCATACTTTTTTAATATATCATCACAATAATCAATCAAAGGACTATTATCTTTTCCAGATATTGTTTTAAAACTTATAAGATCAGTTAAAATCTTGATTGATTTTTCATATAAATTACTGTCTAAACTCATAAATTTAATTATATATTATTATTATGAAAGAACAAATAACCTACGACATTTTTGACAAGATAGATATTAGATTAGGGACAGTTTTAAGCGTTAAAAAAAATGAAAAAGCTAGAAAACCATCTTTAATAGTCGAAGTTGATTTTGGTAATGATATTGGAATTAAGCAATCCTCCGCTCAAATAACCCATTATTATAATGCAGAAAACTTGGTAGGAAAACAAGTGATTGGGGTTTGTAATTTTCCAGAGAAAAATATTGCTGGAATTAAATCTCAAGTTTTAATTTTAGGATCAATAGACAAAGAGGGAAGAGTGACTTTAGTTCATCCATCACAAGAAGCAGAAAACGGATTGCCAATCGCTTAAAATATGCATCCAGAAATAGTTTCAATAGCTTTATTTTGGTTTGTTACAGCATATACACCTGGCCCAAATAATGTTGTTGCTTCTTACTCAGGATTTAATTTTGGAATAATTAAAACAATTCCACATATATTGGGAGTTACACTTGGTTTCACATCTTTAGTTTTATTTTTGACAATTGGATTAATCAACGTTTTCAAATTATTCCCTATAATTCAAGTTGTCATGAAATATCTCGGAACATTATTTTTAATTTATCTAGCTTATAAAATTGCAACATCAAATACATCAGATGATACTAAAAAAGATAATCCAGTTAAATTTATTGAAACTTTTTTTTTTCAATACTTAAACCCCAAAGGCGTTACGGTTGCTATAATCGTAGTTTCAACTTATGTTGAGTTGGGTGATAATTATTTTAATTATGCCACACAAGTAGTCCTTCTTGCCTTATTATTTTCGTCCACAAGTATTACATTATGGACTTTTATAGGTAAATTTTTAAGAAAATTCGCAACAAATGAGAAATTTATTAAAATATTCAACTATGCTATGTCTTGCCTTCTTCTTTTGAGCATAATTACCTTTTATATATAAATTATGAAAATAGGAAAAAAAAATTCTTACAACTCTTTAAAATCAATGGAAGTATCTGGAAAAATTTACAAATACTTCTCTATAAAAGAAGCCGAGAAAAATGGTTTAGACGGGATATCCAGACTACCAAAATCTCTTCTAGTTATATTAGAAAATCTTTTGAGATTTGAGGACAATATAACTGTTAATAAAGAACAGATTGATGCAATAAAGAATTGGTTGAATTCAAAAAAATCAAGCGCAGAGATCGCCTTCAGACCTGCAAGAGTATTATTACAGGATTATACGGGAATACCTGCCATAGCAGATTTAGCTGCAATGAGAGAGGCTGTAAAAGAAAAAAACCGAGATCCAAAAAAAATAAATCCATTATCACCAGTAGACTTGGTTATAGATCATTCTGTCCAAGTTGATGATTTTGCAAACAAATCCTCATTAAAAAAAAATGTCGATATTGAATTCAATAGAAATAGTGAAAGATATTCATTTTTAAAGTGGGGACAGCAAGCATTCGATAATTTTAGAATTGTTCCTCCGGGTACAGGCATTTGCCACCAAGTAAATTTAGAATATTTATCAAGGGTAGTCTGGAATTCCGTTTCAGATGGAGATGAATATATTTTTCCAGATACTCTTGTGGGAACTGACAGTCATACAACAATGGTAAATGGTTTATCAGTTTTAGGCTGGGGTGTTGGCGGCATAGAAGCCGAAGCTGGCATGTTGGGTCAACCTATTTCAATGTTAATACCAGAAGTAATTGGCTTTGAACTAACAAATAAATTACCAGAAGGAACTACTGCAACAGATTTAGTTTTGACAGTGGTAAAAATTTTGAGAGATAAAGGTGTAGTAGGAAAATTTGTTGAGTTCTATGGTTCTGGATTGAAAAACTTAAGTTTAGCTGACAGAGCAACAATTGCAAATATGGCACCAGAATACGGGGCAACTTGTGGTTTTTTTCCTATAGATGAAGAGACAATAAAATATTTAAAATTTTCAGGTAGAGAAAGTCAAACAGTTAAAATAGTAGAAAAATATGCAAAAGAACAAGGTTTGTGGGCAAGTGAAAATGTAGAATTCACCGATATAGTTAAATTAGATATGTCTACTGTAGCTCCAACAATATCTGGTCCAAAAAGGCCTCAGGATAAAGTATTATTAACTGATGCTAAAAATTCATTTTATAAAAATTTTAAAGAAATAACAAAAAGAAAAACTGAAAGCACTTTTAATGTATCTGGCACGGATTTTAAATTAAAAGACGGCTCTATTGTAATAGCGGCAATTACTTCATGTACAAATACTTCTAATCCAAATGTATTAATTGGAGCAGGCCTAGTTGCAAAAAAAGCTATTGAAAAAGGATTAAAAGTTAAACCATGGGTAAAAACATCTTTAGCGCCAGGCTCTCAAGTTGTAACTGATTATTTAAATAAATCTGGACTAAATAAATATTTGGATGATCTTGGTTTTAATCTAGTGGGGTATGGATGTACGACATGTATAGGAAATTCTGGTCCATTGCCTGAAAATATTTCAGATACAATCAAAAAAAATGATATTTATGCTGTTTCTGTCTTATCAGGAAATAGAAATTTTGAGGGAAGAATATCACCATTGGTAAAAGCTAATTACTTAGCATCACCACCACTGGTAGTCGCATATTCATTAGCTGGATCTATGCAAATAGATTTATATAAAGACTCTCTAGGAAAAGACAAAGAAGGCAAAGAAGTATATTTAAAAGATCTTTGGCCTAGCAATAAAGAAATCGAAGAAGTTTTAATAAAATCCTTAAATCCTGAAATGTTTAGAGAAAGATATTCAAATGTTTCAAAAGGACCTGAACAATGGCAACAAATAAAAACTAAAGAAAGCAGCATCTATGATTGGGATGATAATTCTACTTATGTTAAGAAACCGCCATTTTTTGAAAATCTCTCATCTAATCCCGAGGGATTTAAACCAATAAAAAACGCAAGACCTCTGTTAATTTTAGGAGATAGTATTACAACAGATCATATATCTCCCGCAGGAACGATTCAAAAAGATAGCCCTACAGGAGAATATTTTATGAAACATCAAATTCGCCCTCAAGATTATAACTCATATGGTTCACGTAGAGGAAATCATGAAGTAATGATGAGAGGAACCTTTGCAAATATTCGAATAAGGAATGAAATGGCGCCTAGTACTGAAGGTGGATTTACTAAATTATATCCAGAAAATGAAGTCATGCCCATTCATGATGCGGTTGTTGAGTATAAAAAACGAGGAACTGATCTAGTTGTAATTGGTGGAAAAGAATATGGTACTGGTTCTTCTAGAGATTGGGCAGCCAAAGGGACGAAATTATTAGGTATTAAAGCAGTCATTGCTGAAAGTTTTGAGAGAATCCATAGATCAAATTTAATTGGAATGGGGGTATTACCTTTACAGTTTATTAATGGAATAAATAGACAGAATCTAAGGTTGAACGGGTCTGAATTATTCACAGTAAGAAAATTAGAAAATGGAATCAAACCATCAGAGGAAGTAGAATTAGAAATCAAGTATTACAATAGTGATATAAAAAAAATTAAAGTATTGTCAAGAATAGACACCAAGAATGAGTTAGAGTATTATAAGAATGGCGGAATTTTACAATACGTGTTAAGGAATATGATTTAAATGAGCGAAGAGAATCAAATAATTGTAAATGATCAAAAAAAAAATAATGTAAAAAGTTTTATATTAAACAATAAAAAATCTTTTACTTCTTTATTAATAATTTTTTTAATATGCCTTTTCGGATATTTTTTTTATGTTGATTATAAGAAAGACTTAAAAGTTAAAATCTCAGAACAATACAACTCAGCTATATTTAGTTTTGATAAAAACAATTCAAATAACTCAATTGCAGCTATGAAAAATATAATTAGCCTAAAAAATCCTACTTACTCTCCATTAGCCCTCTATTTTCTGTTGGATAATAATTTGTTAAAAAACAAAGAAGAAATAAATAATTTTTTTAATGTTCTTATAAATGAGACAAAATTAGATAATGAATTAAAAAACTTAATAATTTATAAAAAAGGTCTGTATAATTCTGATAGTGCCAGCGAAGAGGAGCTGTTGAGTATTTTAAAACCCTTGATTAATAAAGATAATTTATGGAAATCCCACTCATTATATTTGATTGCGGAGTATTTTTTTTCTAAAAATGAAAAACAAAAATCAAAAGAATTCTTTGAAAAGATTATAGAGATGAATAACTCTAATCCACAAATTAAAATTCAAGCACAAAAAAGGTTACAAAGAGATTTTTAGTGTTTAACTATCTTTTTATATTAGTTGTATTTATTTTTATTAGTCAATGCTCATTAGATACCAAAACAGGCTTTTGGACAAAAACACAAGTTTTAGAAAATAAAAAAGAAAACATAGAAAAAGTTTTTGAATTAAATGAGGCTTTTCAAAAAGAATTTAATCCAAATTTGAAAATTAGAATTAAAGGTTCTTATTATAAAAAACCTTTTATTAATAATTTAACTAATAACACAGGATATATTAACTTTGAAGGTAATCTAAAAAAAATATCAAAATTTAAATTTAAAAAAATTAAAAATTTTGATTTTATAAATCCAGATATATTATTTGGAAATGATAATTCTCTAGTTTTTTTCGATAACAAAGGATTTATATTAAAATTTAATCAAAACTCAAAACTAATTTGGAAAAAAAATCATTATGATAAAAAACAAATTAAACAAAAACCCACAATATATTTTGGTGCAAACGATAAAGTTTTAGTTGCTGCTGATAGTATATCAAATATTTATGCAATGGATTATTCAAATGGAAATTTGATTTGGAAGAAATTTAATAGTTCTCCATATAATTCAGAAATTAAAGTCTTTAATGATAAAGTTTATATGGTTGATTTTGAAAACATTATTCGATGCTACTCAATCTTAGATGGAAAGGAGTTATGGAGCTTTGGAACTGAAAAATCGTTTATTAAATCCCAAAGAAAATTATCTCTAATTGTTCATGATGAAATTGTTGCCTTTATTGATACTTTCGGTGATATCAATGCTTTAAATGCAAATGACGGACGTTTGATTTGGCAATCTCAAACACAAAATGAGGATATATTCGAAAGTACTTTTTTACTAAAAAACTCAAGGTTGGTATATGACAATGATATTATCTATGTCTCAAATAACAAAAATAAATTTTTTGCAATAAATTCTAAAAATGGATTTATTTTGTGGGAACAATCAATAAATTCTTCTTTGGAACCCACAATCATAGAAAATCTTGTATTTTCAGTATCTGAAGAGGGATACTTTTTTGTAATAGATAAACTTAATGGAAATATTCTTAGATCTACAAAAATATTTGATTCAAATAAAAAAAATAAAATTTACTCAACAGGATTCATTGTTGCAAAAAAATTTATTTACGTAAGCTTAAGTAACGGTAGATTGCTTAAAGTAAGTATCGAGGATGGAAAAACAAAAAATATGATTAAAATAGATGGTGATAAAATTTCAAGGCCCTACATATTGAATAATCAAATGTATATATTAAAAAATAATGCTATAATTAAAATTAATTAATGCTTCTTAAATTTTTAGAAAAAATTGGAAGAAAAAAAATAGTTCTTGATAGAGGACCTTCGCATCCAAAGTATAAGGAAGCTAAACCATGGATGAATAGATATTATATTTTATTTAGATATAGACCAAAATGGTTTCCTTTTAATATTCTTATTCATGAAATGTTAGATGATGACCATGGAGACGGAGTTCATAATCATCTTTGTCCATATGTCACAATTATTTTGAGGGGTGGTTATTGGGAAACCAGACATGATGGAAAACATTGGAGACCACCAGGTTATATAGGATTTAGGTCTGCTAATAGTTTCCATAGAGTAGATTTGAAACCGGGCACTAAACCTCTAACAATATTTATTCCAGGACCTTTTGGATTTAGAAAGGGACCTCGTTCAGAATATGGAATCGACTTTACAACTAAAATTAAATGATACAAAAATTTTTCAATTTAGAGATAAAAACAAGTGGCCAAAGACTTTATGACTTTACAAAACAAACCGAAGATTGGATTAAAAAAAATAGATTTTCTGAAGGAATTATTAATTTAAGTATACAACATACTAGTGCATCTTTAATTATTCAAGAAAATGCTGATCCAGATGTTCAAACAGATTTGATAAATTATTTTGATAAATTAGTACCTATGGAGAAGTCTTTTTATACACATATAGCTGAAGGAAAAGATGATATGCCTGCTCATATTAAATCTGCACTTACAAACAGCCAAATTTCTTTAAGTGTGAAAAATAAAAAACTTTTACTTGGGACTTGGCAAGGTATTTACTTATTTGAACATAGATTAAATCCTACAAGTAGAACTATTGTTCATCATTTTTTTGGTACAATTTAACAATTATCTATAAGGATTATAAGCCCATTGTAAAATTGCTTGTCTTTGTCTTTTTCTACAGTCTAAATTTCCTTTTTCACAATTTTTTTCAATTGCCGTGACATGCCTTCTAAAATTTTTCCATCTTTTTATTTGAGTTACGTCAACATTAGGTAAACGTCTTCCCATAGTAAATCTACAGTACCATTGAAACCAACCTAATGGATCCTCTTTAAATATCCATCCTTTTTCTATCCAATGTTCTCTTGAAAGGCCCGCTCTTATTTTAAATCTATTTAAACTTACATCAAAATTTTTACTTAATTTAACATTTGTAAACCATTTTTTTGGATATTCTTTAACATTATTTCCAAAATATGATCCACCAAAAATACCCATTTCTAGCATTCTTTTTGGAGTTAATTCTGGCTTGAATATTTTATATATATCTTCTTCTTTTATTTTTTTCATAAATTTAAATTAATTGTTTAATACCTTCATTTAATAATTTTTTGTAAAGATTTTCATCTGCATCTCCTTCACAACCCATTAAAAGAACATTTGATTTTTCGTTTAACTCTAATTTATCTTTAATATTTTTATTCTCACTGGCTGCTATTAAACTAATTATACCAGGAGTTGCGCACTCTCCTCCAATAACTGGTTCATCACTAAAATATTTTTCTTTAAGCATAGCAATTGTTTGAGCTATATTTTCATCTGTTATACTTATACAATTATTTACTGCATGCTTTAATATTTTCCAAGGAACTAGTGAAACTTCTCCACATGACATTCCGCCTAATATACTTTCTTTTTTGATATCTATTTTTTGCATTTTCCCTGCCTCTACACTTTGTAAAACACAATCTGCTGTATCAGGCTCAACAACAATAATTTTAGGTATCCTTTTAAAATATTTGGCAATACCTGCAATTGCACCTGAAGCCATTCCACCTACACCTGCTTGTAAAAAAACATGGGTTATATATTGGTCTGTTTGATTTGAAATTTCTTTTATCATAACAGAGTATCCAGCCATCGTTAGTTTCGGAACTTCTTCATAACCTTTCCATGCAACATCTTGTATTATTTCCCAACCATTCATTTTTGATTGTTTAATACATTCTTTTAAAGATGCTTCATAATTACCTTTTACTCTTATAACGTCAGCGCCAAGATTTCTCATTACATCAGCTCGTGCTTCGCTTACAAACTCACTAATAAATATTTTACAATTTAAACCAAGTTTCTGTGCACCCCAAGATACCGATCTTCCATGGTTACCTGCTGTAGCAGTTGCAACGGTGATAGATTTATTTCCTTTTGTAATTTTTTCTACGGCATACGCACCCCCTAAAGCTTTAAACGATTTTAGATGGAATCTTTTTGATTCATCCTTGTAAAAAATATTATTTAAATTGAACTTTTTTGATAATTTTTTTAATTTCACTAAAGGCGTTGGATTATAATTTTGCCATCCAGATATTATATCATATGCGTCAATAACATTATCCTCTCCACATACATCAAGAATTTTATCCCTATTAAAGTCGTAATTTTTATTATTAATAAATTTAGAAAATTTCCAACCGAATACTTCAGTATCACTCATTAGTTATTAGCAGTCTAAACTATTATTTCTTTCCCAAGATGTTATGGGTGACCTTTTGTCGAATCTTTCTTCATTATCAAAAGACTCTATCTCTTGTTTTTTAAGTTTTACGTAGCTTAAAATTACTTTTTCTCCAAAAGCTTCTCTTAATATTTTGTTATTCTCTAAATTTTCTAAAGATTCCTCAAGTTCATTTGGAAGCCTTTCTAAATTTGGATAATTTTTATGATCTGTGTACATATTACAAAATAATGGTTCTCCTGGATCAGTTTTATTATTTATACCATCTAGTCCTGCGGCCATAACTCCTGCTTGAAGCAAATATGGATTTGATGATCCATCCATCAATCTAAGCTCAAACCTTCCTGGATCTGGGACTCTAATCATATGAGTTCTGTTGTTTCCAGTATAAGAAATACTACTTGGAGACCAACTTGCACCTGATTTTGTTGGTGGTGCATTTATCCTCCTGTAACTATTGATTGTTGGATTAAAGAATGCAGCTAATGATGTTGCGTTTTTTATTATTCCACCTAAAAAATTATATGCCAATTTACTTAAACCTAACCTATCTCCTTTTTCTAAAAATTTATTTGACTTACCATCCCATAAAGAAATGTGAGCATGACAACCGTTTCCTGTTAAGTTTGTGAATGGTTTAGGCATAAAAGTTGCTCTTAATCCATGTTTTTCAGCTAAAGATTTAACCATAAATTTAAAGAATGTATGTCTATCAGCCGTGATTAAACTATCTGAATAATCCCAATTCATCTCAAATTGTCCATTGGCATCCTCATGATCGTTTTGATATGGGTTCCATCCAAGTTCAATCATACAATCGCAAATTTCTTTAATTAATTCATATCTTCTCATTAATGCGGATTGATCATAGCATGGTTTTGACTGTATATCTTTTGGGTCTGATATTGATTTTCCATCTTCAGACAATAAAAAATATTCACATTCCACACCTGATTTCATTTTTAAATTTCTTTTAGATAATTTTTCTATTTGTTTTTTAAGCATTATTCTTGGAGATGCATCCACAGGCTTTCCATCCATCCATAAATCAGAAGCTAACCATCCGACCTCTCTATTCCAAGGTAAAATAATTAAACTATCTGGATCAGGAATTGCAAACATATCAGTATCTGCTGGAGTCATATCTAACCAAGTAGCAAAACCAGCAAAACCAGCTCCATTTTTTTGCATTTCACCAATCGCTCTTGCTGGAACAAGTTTAGATCTTAAAACTCCAAATAAATCTACAAAACTAATAAGAAAGTATTTTATTTTTTTTTGTTTTGCAATTCTTGAAAGATTTTTTGACATTTCTAAAAAAAACTTTTTATTACATCTTTGTAATATATTAAATTTACCACCACAATTATTATTATTGCAATTATAACACCATACTTGGCTTTAGGCCAAGCTAGCCTAGCCATTTTACTTGGTGTTTTGTTTTCTTGTCCTTTTTGATTATTTTCTTCCATCTTTTGAAGAGGGCGCATTTTAATGCGCCCTCAAGACCTATTATTTACCAGTCAGGTGTGTTGCTTTTCCAGTCATCTTTTCCAGGTCTTCTTCTTGCGATATCATTCATTTTGTTAGACTCTTGCATGCTTGAAATAACATGCCAGCCTATCCAAATTACAATACCAACAATTACAAGAATACCCTCAGAACCAACTCCTGGGTAAACTGCCCCTGCAACTTCAGAGGCACTCAGATGATCTATCCAGTTACTTACTGTAGCCATAGTTAACCTCCTTTACCTTGAAGATGATGCGACGGCTTTTTCATCACTGCTCGCATCCTCTAATATTTGATAATCTAGACCTGCTAATTCTACTTCTCTTGGTATTCTTAATTTGCCCATACCGTGAAGTACTCTAGCAATTATGTAGCCAGGTAAAAACCCTAGAACGAAGAACATAATTATTGCACCTAAAAATTGCCCTAAAGGATTAATAGCTGCATATGTTGTTCCATCCCACATAGCTCCAACACTGTAACCAGATGAAGGATAACCATTTAGAACGAAACCACAAATAACTAGTCCTACGAAACCAGCATAACCGTGAACAGCAACTGCTCCAACAGCATCATCAATTTTGAACTTACGTTCAACCCAATAATGCAGTTTGTAAGCAACCCAAACACCAATCATTCCAATAATCATAGATTGGATAGGGTGATATAAGTCGTTACCTGCAGATGCACAGATCACTCCAGCTAGTCCACTTGAATATGTCCAGAAAGGATCACCTTTAGATATAACATATCCGGCCAACAATCCTCCCGATAGTGACATCAAGAAGTTAAATGTAATACCACTTAAAGTAGTAGGCGTTACATAAATGTTTGTTGCCGTCCAGAATGTTACTCCTTCCATTCCATATTCAGGTCCTAAATCATAGATTGGAATATTACACGCTGCATAAAAACCCCAGAAACCAGTATAAATTAAAAATAATCCTACTGTTACTAACCAAGGATTTCTTGGTCCTATATTTCTAGGTTCTCCGCTAGATGAGAATTTTCCTATTCTTGGTCCTAATACACATAGAATTCCAAGAGCAAATCCTCCTGCTATTGCGTGAATTACTCCCGATGCATAAGCATCGTGATAACCTAATATTTTTAACATCCAACCGTCGAAATGCCATCCCCATGCAGCATCTATTGTCCAGAATACTGAACCAATAGCTATTGCCAAGATACCAAATGCAAATGTTGTAATTCTTTCAATTACAGCACCTGAAACGATTGAAGCTGCTGTCCATGAAAATAATAGAAATGCCGCCCAGAACACACCGCTTATGTGGTCGTTAAGGTTTATTGCCATTAAATCACTTGTAGCAGTATACCAAGTTGCACTAAATGCGGACTCGTCCGTAATCAATGCTGCACTTTCGTTCATAATAGAAGGTGCTAAACCCGGTCCTGTTGGAAACGCCCAATATATCCACCAACCAAAAAAGAACCATGTTATTGTAACCAATGGTATTAACATTGTATTCTTCATCAATGTATGTTGGTGATGTTTATATCTAGAGGCTCCAACCTCATACATACAGAAACCTACGTGAATTAGGAACATAAGTACTACAGTTACCCAATAGTAGAATTCAGTAAATATGGTCGTCAATGCACTAAGTTGATCAGTCATCGTGCTTTCCTCCCTTTAATTTACAAATTTAAGAATGCTTTAATAATATTTCCGCATACCTAAACTTTTGTTAAATTTATTTTATTGAAAAACTAATAACAACACTAAAAAGATACATTTTAGTTGATAAAATTGATTATTAATCAACTAATACTAGAACTAAATAATTTTTTGATTTTAAAATTTTCTATATGCTTTTTTTAGATCAACCAAAGGATGATTTGGAGACATTTGAAATTTTACCAACAATTCTCTTGCAATCATATCTCTATCTTGCTGATTATTAGGTAATTTTATTTTTTTAGGAATTGTAACCCATCCGTTTGCATTTCTATCAAAAACAGCAGGTCTATCTTCTTCATATCCCATATGTACGTCTTCTAACCAGTTGAGATCATCCCAACCCATTGCTTCTATATATTTTTTCAAGAAAGGAGTTAATCTAGCGTAATCAGGCAACAGGTTAACATCGTAACGATAACCAATAGTTTGACCAATCATTTTTTCTCTAGCAGTCTCTTTTTTCTTTCCTAATTGACCTTTTACTTCTTTTTCTTTTTTCTTTGGTTTATTTTTTTTCTTTGCCATTTAATTTCCTATATTTTGTGGAAGTCATCAACTCCAACAGTATGATTAGTTCCTGATAATGGAACTTTTGCAAGCGCAGAAGCTTCCATTGTTAAAGCTGCCATATCCTCAGGCTCTAAAGAGTGTATATTTGTTTTACCACAAGCTCTTGCAAGAAGTTGTGCTTCTAAGGTCATTGCATGTAAATAATTGTATACTCTTAAAGCTGCTTCATCTGGATTTAATCTTTTTCTTAATTTAGGATCCTGTGTTGCAACACCAACTGGACATCTTCCCGTATGACAATGATAGCAATGTCCAGCCGGAACACCCATTTCTTTTTCAAAATTTGACTCAGGTATTTCTTTATTACAATTTAAAGCTACCATTGCTCCTGTTCCAATTGCTATTGCATCTGCACCTAAAGCAAGTGCTTTTGCCATATCTGCACCGTCTCTAACTCCGCCGGCATATATCAACGTAACTTTTCCAGTTTTTCCAACATCATCTATTGCTCTTCTAGCTTCTCTTATAGCAGCAATTCCAGGTATACCTGTATTAGCCGCAGCTATATGCGGTCCAGCACCAGTTGATCCTTCCATTCCATCAAGGTAAATCGAGTCAGGATCACACTTAGCCGCCATACGCACATCGTCATATACTTTTGCGGCCCCAAGTTTTAATTGGATTGGTACTTTATTTTTAGTTAATTCTCTTAGTTCCTGAACCTTTAATGCAAGATCATCTGGTCCTAGCCAATCAGGGTGTCTTGCTGGTGACCTTTGGTCAATACCAGCTGGAAGTGATCTCATCTCAGCAACTTGGTCGGTAACCTTTTGACCCATTAAGTGTCCTCCCATGCCAACTTTTTGACCTTGTCCTATAAATACTTCTATACCATCTGCAAGTTGAGCGTGATGTGGATTAAAACCATATCTTGATTGAATACATTGATAGTACCATTTTTCTGAATATCTTCTCTCATCTGGTATCATTCCACCTTCACCAGAGCATGTTGCGCTTCCAGCCATCGTAGCACCTCTTGCTAAAGCAGTTTTTGCCTCATAAGATAATGCACCGAAACTCATTCCAGTAATATAAACTGGTATATCTAATTCAATTGGATTTTCACATCTTGGCCCAATAACAGTTTTTGTTTCACACTTTTCTCTGTAACCTTCAATTACAAATCTTGTTAAAGTTCCAGGCAAAAACACAAGATCATCAAATGTAGGAATTTTTTTCATTAAAGCCATTCCTCTCATTCTGTATCTTCCAAGCTGAGCTTTTATATGGATGTCATCAATTACTTCAGGTGTAAAAATTGAATTATAACCTAATAAACTTTTATTTCTTTTTGAAAACTCACTCTTACCATTTCCGTTAGAGTGACCGTTTGATTTTCCATTTTTCTTTTTTTTTGCCATTTTATATAGCTCCTTTTTTCTCAGTTGGTTCTAATGCGTCGTAATTCCATAATTTTTTACCAGCTACTACTTTTGTCATTTTAGACATATCAAAATTTTCACCGATTTCTGCTACTTTAAGTTTTCTTTTTAACCAATCCATATCACTTTTTGTCATAGGCGACTCTACGGCATCACTTCCAAATGAACCTATTTTTCCACCCACATAAATAGTCCCATCATACATAGAGTCTCCAAGGTTTATGCCTACATCACCCAAAATTATTATTCTTCCTCTTTGCATCATGAAACCCGTAAATGCTCCTGCATCTCCGCCAATAATTATTGTTCCGCCTTTTTGGTCGATCCCTGTTCTTGCACCAACACTTCCTTTACAAATAAGATCGCCTCCTCTTATAGCCGCCCCAAAGCAAGACCCTGCATTTTTTTCAATAACTACCTTTCCTGCCATCATGTTTTCTGCACAAGACCAACCGACTCTGCCATTTATTCTTACAGTAGGTCCATCAATCGAGCCAACACCAAAATATCCTAAGCTACCCTCAAAGATTAAATTTAGTTTATTAAGTATCCCTACGCCTAAGCTGTGTTTTCCTTGTGGATTTTTAATTACTATAGTCCCATAACCTTGACTCATTAAATCATCAATTTTTCTGTTCGCTTCTTTACAATCTAAATCTTTAACATCAAGATCAGTTCTTTTATTAAAATCTACATCATATGTTCCCCAATAGTAGAAATTTTCAGCCTCATCAGGATTAAAGAATTTTTGTTGAGTTTTCCCAGTTAAGACTTCGGTATGAAGTCCCATTGATTGGGCTTTTGTTTTTTTTTCTGAAGTTTTTAAATTCGCCATACCTTTACCTCTCCATCGAATGGATCATAAGTATCTATTTCTTGTGGAAGAATTGATCTTATTGCAATTTCTTCTGATCCCATTGCTACTAAATCATCTGACTCATAAAGAACTAAGGGTTTTGCAGCCATAGTATCTTTAGCCATACCCAATGAATCTTTAGTTGCAACAAAGTACGTGAACACTCCATCTAAACCAGTTAACGAGTCTTTCATTCCTTCTTCTAAAGTTGCACCATTTCTCATTTTTTCAGCAAGATACACTGCGATTAACTCTGAGTCACATTCAGACATAAATCTCATGCCTTTATTTTCTAGAACTCTTCTATTATTCCAATAGTTAGTTAATTGTCCGTTATGAACCACAGAAACATCGCTAAATGGGTATCCCCAAAAAGGGTGGGCTGACTTAATATCTACACCTGATTCAGTTGCCATTCTTGCATGTCCAATAGCATGTGTGCCTTTAACATCACCTAATCCATATCTTTCTGAAACTGCAGCGGCATCGCCTAAATCTTTAATTAATTCTAAAGATTTTCCTATTGATAAAATTTCCACTCCATTAATACTTTCAATTTTTTTTGAAAACTCCATCAAGTCCTTATCAAATTGCATTTCATATCTATAAGAATATGGAGTTAATTTTTCATCTTTTACTATATTTGCTCCTAATTCCTTTAACATTTGATCTACTAGTTTTTTTCTTTCATCGTAAACACTGGCGTCTTCGTTTACTGAAGTACTACCTTCACCAACATTTTCTCCTACTTTAAATCTCATAATGAAATTCTTGCCATCATTTTCTGCATATAATGCATAACCAGTTGAGTCCGGCCCTCTATGCTTCAATGCTTGAAGCATTTGTTGCAATTCACTTCCAACGTTTGAAGATTTTCCTCTATGAATTAATCCAGCTATTCCGCACATATATTTCCCCTTTAATGTTTTTAAGGTAAACAGTCAAGATAAGTATCAAGATCCCATTGTGTTGTTGCACCAAGGAATCTTTCCCACTCATCATTTTTATACCAATGAAATACTTTATACATTTCATCTGGCATAGCTGATTTTATAACCTCATCCTCTGACAGTCTTTCTAAAGCCTCTCCTAAACTTAGCGGGAGTTTCTTAACATCTTTTCCGGCTTTCTGAGCTTCATAAATATTTCGAGACTCAGGTTTTGCAGGAACCATTTTTTTAGTAATTCCCTCATCACAAGCTTTAAGTAACGCAGCACCCAATAAATAAGGATTGTGCATTGAGTCAACAGATCTATATTCAAAACGGCCTGGCGCAGATACTCTCAAACCACAAGTTCTGTTTTGATATCCCCAGTCAGCATAAACTGGTGCCCAGAAACCTTGATCCCATAATCTTCTATAAGAGTTTACTGTTGAAGATCCCAATGCTGTTAACGCAGGTAAATGTTTCATGATACCCGCAATTGATTGCAAACCAATTTTTCCTGGTAGCTGCATATCTTTTGTGTCTGGCATGAATGTATTTGTACCACCTGAGACATAGCTAAAGACTTCTTCTACCCCTGGTAATTTTTTATTACCTAGTTTATTTACAGAAATCTTTCCACCTTTCCATAACGACATATTAGTATGACAACCACTTGCTGAAACACCCATAAAAGGTTTTGTCATAAAACAAGCTATTAAGTTATGTTCTCTAGCAACCTGTGCGCATATCTGTCTGTATGTTGAAAGTCTATCTGCATTTCTTAAAACATTGTCATAAGTCCAGTTCAATTCTAATTGTCCCGGAGCATCTTCATGGTCACCTTGAATCATATCGAGCCCCATCGCTTTTGCATACTCAATAACTTTCATAAATACAGGTCTTAATGACTCAAATTGATCAATATGATAACAGAATGGTTTAGAAAAACCTTTTCCAGTAGGAGTTCCATCTTCATTTCTTGTTAACCACATCATTTCTGGCTCGGTTCCAACTCTAAGTTCTAAGCCATGTTTCTTTTGAAATTCATCCATGAAGATTCTTAAATTTCCTCTGCAATCAGATGTTAAATGACCGCCAGGATTATTTCTCTCTTCTCTGTTTCTAAAACAAGTTACAAAAACTCTTCCAACTCTTTTATCCCATGGTAATTGACAAAAAGTTTCAGGATCAGGAATTCCCACAAGCTCCATAGCTTCAGGTCCGTATCCAATATAATTATTATGACGATCTAAAAATAAGTTAGCTGTTGCTCCGTATACTAATTGAAATCCTTTTTCTGCAGTTCTTTCCCAATGGTCTGCTGGAATTCCTTTTCCAACAACTCTTCCTGTTACAGAAATAAATTGATAGTAAATATAAGTTATTCCTAATTCGTTAATTTTTTCTCTTACTTTTTTTACAAGTTTGTCTCTACCTGGACTGTTAACATGTTTTTCTAGATCGGTCATTTTCCCCCTTAACTTTTTTAGATACAAAAAGTTAACTGAAAAAAATTTATCTGTCTACGAGATAAACCTAGCTCCACGGGAACGGACTGTTCGAAGTAGGGTGCAATTCACCTTTCGCGTATCGATTGAATCGAAAAGGCTTCAACAAATCACTTTCAGTACCTAAAATCTCTTGCGCAACTAAATGCCCAACACCAATCATTTTATAACCATGGTTAGCATCTGCAATCATATAAACGTTTTCACAAAATCTATCAAAAATTGGAAAGGAGTCTGGTGTTAAACAACCTAAGCCTCCAGATGGTCCTTTTCTATATAAATTAGATTTACCTTCAAATCTTTTTTGACAATGTGCTAAAGCCGAAGACCACATTACAGAAAATTGATCTGTAGTTTGAAATTCTGGAGAATC